>JBAZGB010000108.1:0-6202 GCA_041653135.1 Eubacteriales bacterium
TGACTTTCTTATCTCCGTATGCCAATTTCACTAATTCATCGTCTGGCAATTCTTTCAATAAGTGGTTTACGTTCACTTCTCCTTCTACCTTTTTCACTGTTACAAGTCCGTATTCTTTTGGTAGTTTTCTTTCTAGGAGCCACGTCGCGTATTTGGGGTCGTCTAAGTGTTTATCTAGTGTACTTACAGCTTTGAATAATGGTTGTGTTTTTGCCCTTTCACACTTAGCACTGAATTCTGGGTCTTCCTTGCGCCATCTGTTAAACCGTGACTGTCCCACCTCTGCAAAATTACACGCGACTTCATTATTCTGACCCATAGCAAGTGCAAAGATATTAATGCCTTGCACTTTCTCATCATGTTGTTATCTATTTTTTTAAGAGCATTGAACTTTCGGATTCCTTCTAATCTCAACTCTTCAAAACTACCACCGACTTCGATTTCCTTTTTCTTCTGTTGCTCTGGTGTCAGTAACTTTCTTTTTCCCATCTTTTTGTCGTTATCGTTACGTCCTGATAAGCGGTGAGTAGAAAGTTGTCCATGCTAAGGTGTCCACAACCGAAGACGGACTAACTTCCTACATTACATGGTTCGGAACGACGCGTTCGCTCCGAAGTGTGAACGTGTGCGCGTAATAATCCATGCTACACCGCTTATCAGGACGGGTGATGTAGACAAGCATTGACCATCACCACCTGAACGGTCGAGAGGTAATTAAGTTTCCTGTATACCCCGTAGCGGGTGCCAGAGTCGAACTGGCCAGCTCTTGATTATGAGTCAAGCGAGATTCCGCTTCTCTAACCCGCAACGGGATAGGCAACCGAAGTTGCCGCTACTCCCGATTAAAGACTCTCCGCAGCGTCAATGGCATCAAGAACTTCCAACAGAGCCTTGCTGTCAGAAAACATATTGACACCCTCTTTCTCAAGTACGTTCTTCAACACGTTGAACCTCTCATCAGATTCAATCTTGACTTCAGAGATTTCCTCGTGAAGTTCCTTCAAACCATACTTTTCAGCGACATTCTTATCAGCCTCCTGAAGAGCAGTCTGCGCCCGACGACCGATTTCCTTCTCCTTCAGAGAATACTCATCATCATTGGTGGCAGACTTGAGTGCCGCATCCATTTCATCCTGAAACGGTTTGCGTACCTCATTGATTTCCTCCGAAGCCTCTGACCTGACCTTCAGGTAGTCTACAATTCCGGCCTCCAATTCATCGGCCAACTTGTGAAGGTGACGAAGTGAGCGAGGATTCTTCTCATCATCTCCCATCGCGGCCAACGCCTTCTTCGGTTCACGACCGATGACATCGAGGACGGTGATGCAGTCCTTGATACGGACATTCTTGAGGTTGAATTTCTTACCCATAGTTAATCGTTCATCCACTTCTTAAATTTGTCTTTACACTTCTTGCAAACTTCGTAGTCCTGCTTGAAGTTTTCGCCACAGATGTAAATCTGATAGTAGTCTTCACCACATTCAGATTCACATCTGTCGCACGTTATGATTTTCTTAATCATATTTTTTAGATTATGCTGGCCAGCTAATCTTTTTGTGGCGGGATAAATGTCTTGCCCCCACGATAGGGAGAATACACCCCCTTTGAAAAGGGTTGCCTCCCTACACTTTAATTATACCATATTGACCCCCCCCAAAAAAAATTTTCGGTCGTTTCTTGGCTAACTTATGCGATTTCGACCCCTCAAAAAAAGGGTGTTTTTTAGGTGTTTTCTTGTAAAAATGTCCAAATCTGGTTTTTCGTCTTTTTCCCGATTAATACATTAATGACCTCTCCATTCATGAAAAACAGCATCATAGGAACGCTCATTATGTCGTATCTCGCGGCAGTCACAGCACCTTTACCGACATTCATCTTACAGATTTTCACACGACCTTCAAATTCTTTTTCTAACTCGTCGATAATCGGTGACATCTGTTTACATGGTTCACACCAGTCTCCCCAAAAATAAACCATCACAGGTTTAGAAGAATAAAAAACTTCATTGATGAACGTGCCATCAGTAATAATCATAGTTTTTGCCACCACCCCTTAGACCCCGCCCCGTGCGAAGCATAGACATTGTTCCACAAGACAGTCTAGTTAATTTAAGATAGTCTAGTTAATTTATGATTTTCTTTTCTTTGGTACTTTCTTTTCTTTTGGGATGGGTCTTCAGTATCTTGTGTGAAGACATCCAAAAAGAAAAGAAATGTACATCTATCATTTTTCTCTATTCGGTAATGTTCTATAAATGCCAACACCACATACTACACTTAACACAATAACCGATTGTCTCGTCTGGTATATAATTTGTATGTAGATATAATGAAGCAAAAGCCTGTCAAAATGCAAGCTACAATTATTGAGGCTTATAGGGTTTTATCTCCCGTCCTCTCACCTCTCTCTGTGGTCGCCGCACCTTGATGCGGATTCCCTACGTTGCGTAAGCTGTGAGGTTAGCTCTGACCAACGCTGATATCTTATTCCATCAAGAACATCAGTCCTATTGATTTAATGGCATCCAGCGGGTGGTTCAATAGGTTCGCCTACCGTGTCCCGCCAGTCGTATCTCAACTATTGTATCTCTACGGGTGTCTAAAAGTAGACACCTCTCCATACTTTAATTATACCATATCGTACCCCCCTTAAAAAAATTTTACTCGATTTTAGTGCTAAGATATGGGATTTTGACCCTCTAAATTTTGACCCTTTTTTGACCCTCTTTGTGTAAAAATGTCCAAACGCCGTTTTTAGGCTATGTTTAGCGGAGAAATAGACTAGGTATGTACAGAGGAAGAAAAGACAGTTGTCATTTATTGGCTAGGTTAAGCTAAGAAACACGGTTAGTATATATGAAAATAGTGTGTGGGAGTATCATTTATTGGCTTAGTTAAGCGTAGAAATTAAGTTGATGTACATAGAGGAAAATATTGTGCGACACTTAATTGTGGCTAAGTTCAGCTAAATAATGAAATCTAGTGAGTCAAAGAAATGAAATCCTATTGGAGTCAGGAATTCTATCAAGAATCCTATCTATGAACTCCGCTAGGAGGCTCTACAATCGTTTCTAAAGTGGAAGACGGTACATTATACCTTTTAGAGATTTGGAACGAAAATAGCCTCCTTAATCGAAAATCGCTAGGCTTAAAATTATGGGGTAAAAACACGACCTCGTGTCAGAAAAATAAGGCTAGGCGAATTTTGGGAAATTTTGTAGAATTTTTTTGGGGAAACGAATTTGAAAAAACGGTCAGAAAGGTTGAGATGTAGCTCAAAACCACTCCCCCCCTTACCCCCCTATTTCTTGTGTCGCACAATATATCTTCCTGAACAAAATCCTTGTTCACCTCTCAACAGCTGAACAATATCCTTGTTCACTCTCCCCAAGCGTCGCAAAATATCACCTGTTCGGTTCTTGTTCGGTTTTCCCTCACCCGCCCAGACGCACCATGTTGCGCTCTGTTGCGTCTTACCCCTTCTATAGTACTCTATACCCTAGAAAACAGCACAGCGCATTTTAGAGCCTCACCCGTTTTGCGCCCTCTCGCTTGTGCATAACTATCCTTGACGGCATTTTACTGGCGGGGTATACTTCCATTAGAGGCGAGGCACTAGCCCGCCCGAACATTGAGAATATGCGAAAAATAACTAAGCAAGTTTGCGGTGCTTTTATGCGCCGTGAAAAGTTATCCGTTGGCAACAGCTATACGGCCGAAGAAACGCTTTACCTTCACGGTAACGCTATCGCTAAATGGCAGGACGGCAAGTTATTTATCCGTTCAGCAGGATGGGAAACCACGACCACGAAAGAGCGATTAAACGGATTGCCTGGCGTACATATTCAACAAGTCAACTTTTGTTGGATTCTCAACGGCAAGCCGTGGAAGGAAAGCAAAGAGTGGACCGAAGTTATCTAATACGATAAACGGGGAGCAAATCGCTTCCCGTTTTTTGTTATCCGGTCAAGTGTCGCAAAATGTAACGAGGTGATAGCTGAACAACTTTTGTGTTCACCAAAAATGTAAAAGTGTCAAAGAGTTTTGACAGTTTTTGGTGTCGTGAAATGTAAACCGAACAGAAACCGAACAGTTACCGAACAGAAACCGAACATCACGCCAGAGCCTCGACGTTGCCATACAATCGTCTTTACCCCCTTGCAGGTGTATTATACCGTGGAAAACAGCAGGGGGCATTTAAAAGGCTTGTTTTAGCGGTGTTTTGACTATGCTATGTAAGGCACTACGTTGACTCACGTTGCGTTTTACCCCCTTAGACGTGTACTAATACCTGAAAAACAGCACAAGCGAAATCCCCATTTTTCTTAAAAGTGTACTAACTTAGTACACTTTTTTACTCTTATCTCAATGTCCATCCTGCGTTTTTATCAACTTATCTGAACACTTTTTGTATTCACCACCCCAAAAGTTATACACATCTTCTCCTTGCAACTTTTCCACGGCTGTTGTATAATTACCTTGTCAGTGGATAACATAAATCCACCAGAACAAGGCTCACTTTAAGAGCCTAGCACCATACAATATGGACGATAACTCATACGATTATTTCGCTGATATAGATTCAGCTTTCGGGGTATTGCCCGTACCTGAAATGATAGGCGAAGAGATGAGCGAGGACCTTAGAGCGGAATATGACCGCATATATGAATCCTTGTCCACCTTCATAACGGAAATGGTGAGAGAGCTTAAACGTGATTCAAGGTATATCTGATTGACCCTTGACGCTTGCCCTCATGGGCTTGCGCTAACGGTTAATTAAAAACTATGATTAAACAAGACGCGCAAGCGTTGGCCATTGAAAAAATGGTAAAACACGGATTATACGACTGGAGCTTTAAATGGAGCAACGCCAAGAGACAATTCGGCCTTTGTCAATATCGAAAGAAGGTTATCAAGCTATCCCTATCGCTTACACTCCTGAATGATAGGAAACGGGTGCTTGATACAATCCTTCACGAAATCGCTCACGCTATACTTGGACCAGGATATGGCCACGGTCGTAAATGGAAGCAGACGGCACAATCTATCGGTTGCAACGGGAAAAGGTGTTACAGTTCTAACGAAGTCAAAACTCCGCAAAAGTCATACATTGGAACGTGTCCGAATTGCGGGATAACAGTACAGCGATTCAGACGCTCAAGAGTAGCTTGCTGGAAATGCTGTAACGGCTCATTTAACGCCGATTATCTGTTCATCTGGACAAAGAATTGACATGTGGATATCTCACCTTGCATAATTCCGATAGATAGTTTACAATTATCAATAGGCGGTCAACTTAGACCGCCAGAAGAACATTACAATCAATATGCTTAAATGGACTGTTGAATTTTCCGTGGACCCTAGCTGGATTGCTGACGGATACGACCTGACCGATGAGAGAGCATTGGAAATGTTGGCAGGTGATTTGCGCCACGCTCACATCGAGACGGAATTGGCCGCGAAGGTCATTAGTGCTCCGAAAAAGGAGATTATCGAAGGATTACAAAACGGGACAATAGAAATGTTGAAGGCTTGACCCTTCACACTTGCCCTAGATGCTAGGGCTTGTGCGAGCGGTCAACTTAGACCGCCGGACAATAAGAATATGACGACAATCACAAATATCGGTCCTATCGAAATAGACCTTGAACAGCACCGCGATAAGATAATGCGGGTAGTATATGAAACGGCAATCGTGAAGCGGTCAATCGAGTACACGGAGAACGAAAAGACATTCACGCATACCCTAAAAGTTGATGTATGCGCCAGGACCGACTGGAATGATAGGGAGTGCAGAAAGGAAATGAAATCATTTGATATCAACTGGTCAGCTCAAGGTAGCGTCCCGCTTGAATGGGCGACAGCTTACGCCGAGCTTATTAATAAAGCCGTCCAGGTGGCGGAAAGACTGACAGCGGCGTATATCGAATAGCGGCCTGACGGTTGAGGCTTCACAGCCTCTCCCGCTAGTCCGATATTACGGACAGAACATCGAAAATATGGCTTTCACTAAGAAGGAGACACGCGAAGCGATAGAGCACCTTAAAAATGATTTTGACTGGACGACTGACGGATTGCTGATAGTCATCAAGTCAGTGAGTCGGTCGGGAATGACCCGCCGTATGCAGGTTTATAGTCTCAAGGAACACGCATATCTGACCTATTACGTTGCGCGTGCGATTGAATGGTCAAAGAACGATAAA
>JBAZGB010000109.1:0-6189 GCA_041653135.1 Eubacteriales bacterium
TCTGATTTCCTCATCATCTGGTTTAAGGCGGCCACTGCCTGGAAAAGCATTTTGTCCATCCCTTTTGTACTGTCGGACCCAATCTCTTACGGTTGTATAGTGCAGGTCCAGTTCTCTGGCCATATCAGCGGTGGTGGTTTCTCTGTTTAAAATCCGCTGAACCACAAGTTCTTTAAATTCACGATCATACCTTGCCTGTCCCATTTTGAATACCTCCCTTTTTATTATAGGGGTATTCTTAATGTCTATCAAAACTGGGCAAGGTCATATTTATCGGGTAGAAGGTTTTTTGGCCCGTAAAAAGGTGGAACTGCGGTATAATGCCAAGGACCTATCCTGCGTTGAAGTCTACTACAACGGACAGCAATACAGCAATGCCGAAGCCCTTATCATTCGGGCTAATGTATGGGATGGGGAAACAAAATCGACCACAATGGCGCCCAAGCAGCAGAATGAAGTTGCCGGTGAAAAGGCGGTGCAGACCAGTTTTCTAAGGCTATTGCAAGAAAAACATGAGCAAAAGCTTAAAGACAAAGCCCACCGTATCCATTATGCCAAGCTCTATCAAAGTGGAGGATGAACCATATGTATGAAAGCTATTTTGTGTTTTCTAAAACTCCTTTCATCCGTGATATTGATGTAAAACAATTATATTTGCATGCAGATTTCCAAGAACTAAAGGGTCGTCTGCAGTACGCTATTGAGAACCGACTCTTTGCAGCCGTTACCGGGGAGGTGGGCAGTGGCAAAACCACTGCTATCAGAGCTGTGGTAGAAGAAATTAACCCTGTCTCCCATAAAATCATTTATATCTCCCAGTCGGATATGTCACCCAAAGCCTTTTATAATGAAATCCTGGAACAAATTGATATAACTCCCTCATATTTTAAACCCGAATCCAAGCGGAAGGTGAATAAGGCTATGCTGGAGTTGTACCAGCATGGTAAAACCCCGATTGTTATTGTGGATGAAGCCCATTTACTCACTGAAAAAATGTTGGAGGAAGTTCGTTTCTTGGTTAATTTTAACATGGACTCGCTATCGCCTTTAAGCCTCATCCTGGTGGGTCAGCCGGAACTTTCGGAAATGCTGGCCAACCATAGCATGCGGGCTATCTCCCAGCGTATTACCATCCGGTACATGCTAAAAGAACTGGATTTACAAGGAGTGGAAGACTACATCAGAACACACATCAAGGCGGCAGGAGGAAGTAGTGAACTTTTTACCGGTGAGGCTGTCCGGGAAATCCATACTCACAGTACCGGAATACCCCGAAAGATTAACCTGATCTGCGATAAATGCCTGCTGAATTGCTATTTGAACAAAACTCGCATTGTGGATGACATTGTGGTAAAAAGAGTCATTAAAAATGAACTGGAGCACCAAGGGGGGTTTGAATATGATGTTTACCTGTCAAGCCCGGTTTGGCCGGAGAACTGAACAATAGAATGGAAATATTGTGAGTTTCAAAAAATATGGGAGCCATTACGAAATCAGAATTGACAGCCGTTCAAGTATTGCAGTGATCTTCGGCAAAACTACCAGTGGGGGATTTGCTTGCATGCCTGATTTTGGCGCAGGTTGCCAATTGGTAGATCTAAAAAATCATTTCTGGAATACTGAACAATTAACCAAAGTATTGGGCAAAATAGATGGCATTACTGTGAGCATTGCATTACGTATCCTTGCCGATCAAATTCAGTTTTAGGCTTTTGCCACAAAAAGTCAATTTACCGCTAGTCCATGGAGGTTAGGCAATGGGCAATGGTAGAATATTTAAAATGAATACCCCTTCAGACATAGAACAGGATATGATTCCTTTGAGTTCATATTTTATTGCTACAGGCTTTATTGACATGCTACCCACAGCACTCAGTATGGCTAGGGAATTAAATTACGGTTTTAATGAAGTGGCTGAGGCAATTTGCAAGGTCGGTGATAAATCTAAGCAGTATCCACCTGTTAAAAACCGAATTGCCTGGTTTGAAAAAGTGTTTAGAGAAAAGCTGGCTGAGGCAAGGGCAGATATTCTAGCTTACAGGGAGGGAAAAAGATACAGACAGTTGTTGTATGTTAACCAGTCTTGGTGAAAGACTGGTTTTTTGTTGGGGCTGGACAATGACGGACGGACTGACAATCTGATCCATTCTATATTAGTTTGACGTTGTTATTGGAAACAATTCCGGCAGTTTAATTAGAGAAATTCCCGGCAGTTTATCCTGAGAAACAACAGGTTGTCTCATCCGATGGAGTATCTTTCACTCCGTAAATACAATATCCTTCCATCGGATCTGTGAGACCCATTCTCCCGTAACGACATTCTTTACACCTTGGCATTTCTTCTTCTTCTTCTTCTTCCTTAGAAAAAATTCTGTATGATTGAGACATCTCCTCAGATGTTTCCGGAGGGAGAGGATGAATTTCCTCTCCCTCCGGAAATTCCCTGATTTGTGTTTATCCTAGTTGTTGTTCTGTACGCGCGATAATTGCATCCTGGCCCAACTTGGACAACGAGATAAACCTGGCGCTGTAACCGGCTATCCTGACGATCAGGTGCTGCCATTTTTCCGGCTCTTTTTGGGCGTTGCGCATATCCTCGGTCCGGATTACATTAAATTGAACGTGATCACAGTTAAGATCGTGCCACGTCTTCATATACGCGCTCCATACATCAAATCCTTTTTCAGATTCCCTCATCAACCCTACCGGCAAACGCTGGTTAAGCTGGTTGCCTTTTATTCTCTCGTTGGGTAGTTTGGATACGCTTTTCAGCACCGCCGTGGGCCCCTTCTTATCCAGCCCCATGTACGGCGAGCACCCGCCGTCATGTGTAGGCTCCCCGTGTCGGCGGCCGAACGGCTCCGCCCCAACCAATGGGGCATTGGAAGCAAATGCTGAAACTGATTGCGCAATAAAAGTAGCTCCTTTTTTCCATTCCACTGTTTGATGCGCTCCCCACACATCGCATGATAAATTAAAGACCCAATTGGTTATCTCGTCAACATAATCATCATCATTGCCAAACTTTGGAGCAGACAAAAATTCCTGCCTCATTTCTTCGTGTCCCTGCCAGTTTGCCTTGAGCGCTTCCAGAAGCTGGCCCATCGTATATTTCTTTTTGTCAAAGACCCAATACTTAATGGCTGCCAGATCATCACCTACAGACACACAAGCCGGATAATAACTCGACCAGATATTTGTATACGGCTTATTGTAGCGGTGGAAAGCGCCAACTCCCTCTTCTACGTTCCAGTCGTCCGTGATGGCCAGGAAGGGACTCTCCAGCCACTTGTTTTCCGCATAGCTGGTAATCTCTTTGTTTATAGAAATATGATTGTGTGCATTATGTTTCGTTTGTATTTCAACTGCTTTTAACAGATCCTCCCAAGTAAACTTGCTGGCGTCTCCTGTATGCGCCCCGCACTGTTTATTGCTAAACCAGTAGTCGAAGCCATCCGACAAGGCCAGCGGCACTAAGACTGGACCGTCAATGCCACCGCCGCCTTCATTTCGGGATTTCTGGGTTGAGTACCTGCCTGTAACACCAGGCGCCATACAAAGAACCAGGGCCCAGCGGGCAGCCACCTCCGGCGGCCACTCATGGTATTTTATACTGTGACTGAAATTTTTTTCATGATTTTTTATGGAAGGGAACCCAAAACCCTGGGAAATACATTCATAAACAAGTCTTCTTGTTTTTTCGCTGCACTTCGGGGAATATTTAAAGCCTATGGACGGTTCGTTGGTGTGAATATTTAAAGCCGCTTCCAAAATGGCGTCCGTAAGATCGGTGCACATATCATTAAAGTTTTCGTCCAGCCCGCCGATAGAAAGGATGTGGAGGTCGTTTATGCCTTGATGAACCATGCGCATCCATCTTCCCTTGGTTACTGTGCGCTCGCATACTTTCAGGCGCTCGCACTCTAAAAGCTCGACTGCTTCTTCCCTGGCCATCGGCTGGGCCGTCTTGTCAATAACGCTCGCTTTGTAGTAAGGCCACATCAAATCGTCCTCCAGGTGCGAATAACCGGAGCAGTAGCGTTCGATATTTTGGGCCACTACAAAGCAGAACCACTTTGACTGCATGGCGTCTTTAAACCCGCGGGCCGGCTCCGCAGGTACCCGCGCGCAAATGTCGGCGATCTCCAAAAGTTCCTTCTTTCTTTGCCCGGCGCCACCCACACTGTCGCTTAAGTCAAAGTTTTCGGCGATGATCCTGGCTAGGCGGCTGTACTTTCTTGCCCAGCCGATAACCGCCCTGGCGGAGATGATCATTGCATCCCAGGTGTCGATCTTCTCAAAAAGCGGAAAGTTCTCTTCGCCCCGCCATGGAAACGTCTTTATCTTATCACGGGCGTTTTTTATGTTGTCCTCGCACCACTTAATCCTTTTTTCCAGGCCATCTTCTAAAACAGACTGGTAAGCCGGGCAGGCGCTGGTATAAAAGTGCGTCCAAACCGGCGGCTCACCATTAACAGGGTTGTACATCTTTTCCAGTGTTTCGGGATCAATATACCGCTCGCACCTTGATGATAATGACCACTGCTTCCAATGCTCTACCATTTTTACCCCTTCGTCATATAATTCCGGGGGAGTAACAGTATCATCTTCCAGATAATCCATCATGTTCTTAGCGCCGCCTTCGGGAAAAAGTTCTAACTTATCCGGATATTCATTGTGCGATCCAACAATCATTTCCTCGTCCTGAATATAAACACTGCAGTTCTTCATGTAGTTCTCCAGGCACTTCGCCCTGATAATTACAGAAAGTTCTCCCGCATTTGCCTTGTGTGCTTCAGTGTATAACCTTGCTCTTTCGAGGGAAACTTTTATGTCTTCCCGCACATACTCTCCCCCGGCAGTATGCGCCCAGCGGCAGCGTTTGTAAAGATGTTTCGTCCGCGGGGTACTCCCTGGCCCTTCTTTAATCTTTTTTTCCCACATGACTTTTCCTAAAGGCTGCCCTTTCCTGTCGATCTTTAGCTCCCGGGAAATTTCTTCTAACACAGCAGCGCTCGCCATTTTTTTCACTCCTTATTTTTAAAAAATTATTTTATGGTTCTTCTTTACCTTTTGTTAAAATCCGTGCACTTTAAAGCGTCCATTTCCTCTTTCGTCTTTCTCGCGTGCCAGTACTTACCTTTGTTATCACGTAATACCCGGACGCAATCCCCTGCCCCCTTTTCATAGTCCCATTCATTTTCGGGAACCGGGAAGAAACTTTTGCACTCTTTACACTGTGGCATCTTTTTCACCTCCCTATAAAATAATATTTTTTATTTTAATTTTTATGAATCCCCCCTTAACATACTTTGATTATCTTTAAATATCTTCTTCTTTCTTAGAATTTCACATTATTATCGGAGAGACTAACTCTTGTTTTTTACATCAATGTGTAATTATGGATGACGTTGTGTAAATCAAACTAAACCCGCGTGATTTTTTTTCATGGTCTGATTGCATCTTAAATTTGCCTTTTCTGCTGTCCGAATTTCTGGGTCCATTATAATCTTACCTATGAGTTATGGACACGAAGAATACCTCTATAATAAATGAAGGGGTATTCGACATGAGCGCAAACGTTATGACAAAGCATTTAAAGAACAGATAGTACTAAAAATTCTTAACAACAATAATATTATAATATCATTGTATCTTTAATGCAATCGGAAATTTTAATTATTACGATGATCTTCTCGCTGATCTCGGCGCCGAACTCGGGATTGATTTTGCCAGGAAATACATGGCTCTTGGAGAAATAAAAAAATCTTAGCAGAAGTAAAAAAAGATGAGAAATGCTCGGTCTCATAGAGAAACAGCGGAGTTCATCAGCGTTGTCCTTCGCTATATCATAACGCGGCAAAGCTGCAGACAATAAAAATAAGGTAGCCGTTCCTCAATAAATCGGCGACTCAATCGCCAGTCCCAAGATATCTAATGATATAATGGGCAGTGTTAAAAACACTGAATGCGAGGTAACGGCTACATGAAAAGTATAGAGAATTATCACGACCAAATCAAGGGCATATTGCATGGTTTTGATCGGATTATCTTCAAAGGTCGTTACTGTCCAGAGGTTATGATCAATGTTGAGTGAGGTTCAATAAATCTCTCTTTGATTTTTGCGAACAGATCCGCCTCTTGTTTTTTCCACGTTGAAATGACCGACATTATTTTCACAAAGTCGGA
>JBAZGB010000110.1:0-6091 GCA_041653135.1 Eubacteriales bacterium
AAATATGGGGTGCCAAAAATCTCGGACAATTAATAGAAGATTCTTACAACTGGGTTGAACCTGGCGAAGATGTGATTTTATATCAAGACAGTGAAGGCGAATATTATATATTAAATCCACCAATAAATTACGGCGGCGACAAGTATAGTTCTAATATTCGTTACAATACGACAAGAAAATGTCCGCAGGCGGTGTTTGCATAATGCGAATTCAATCAGGATTTATGACTGGCAATTGGGATTTGCTTCGCAAATATAAAGCAACCCCTGCTCTGTACCCGCACGGTGTACCACTTGACCACGATTATTTTGCCGACATCTTAAAATATTACTGGTGGTTGGCAAATTTTCCTTATGCCGGATTAGTCGATGAAGAACAGTATATGTGGGATAGTGCGTTTATCCCTGTTTATAACCCTGCTTCCGAGGGCATACTTGCTTATGCCGGGGATAAGAGATTTACAACCTTTGACAAATCACACGGTATGGGCGACCCAATTTATAATGAAGAAGAGGGACACGAGGGAGAAATTATTGGCTGGACTGGAGCGTGGATTTGGTGGACTAATCAAATTGACTTATGGAAAGAAGAATATCATTCAAACGCTGGTACAGAAGCGGCATTAAGCCCGCCTACGTGTTATTATAATTCGGAAGAGGAAAGATGGGAAAGTAAAATACATCCCGACACGTGGATACAAGACAACCCAAGCGGTTATGCAGTTGATTCAGTAGTTAGTTATTTTTATGCGTGGAAAGCAAAAAGACAGGTAGTTGACTTACACACGCCGCCGCCAGACAATCCGGATGATTGGGAAGCTGATATAAATTGGATGTACCAGAATACTTATTGGTGTATGACTGATAATCCAAATATCTTTCATAGCATAGATAAGGCTATTCCTCGCAGACGAATACATAGTTTGGTTATTGTCCGCGAGGCAGAAATTGTGTTACAACTTAAAATTGATAAACATCCTTCGTTATTTTACCCTCCTCAAGTTGACCCGAAAGTACAGTATTACCCCTTGATTTATATAGGCTCACAAATGGAGGCTTTTCAATTCAGAGAAAAAGTTGCATTTGAACAGTTTAAAATTACAAATCCTGCCGGTCTCGGCCCTGTGTTTGACTGGATAGACAGGATGGGTTATCGAGATAGACAATCAACCCATCCGACCGCACCCTACGAAATGCTGCGAAGAGATGGTCAAGGCGTTCTTGCACAATTTAATGGAGATAAAGGCACAGATGATTGTCCGGGCAACCAATATATAAATATTGGTGAAGAGTGGTATCATAACACCGTTGGAGTAGTTAATGAATCCAACCCCTATGAGTGGACTGCAAATCCAAAAATCGAATATGATTTTGAAAACGATAGCTTCCCTGGTCTGCAAAATTATGCAGAGATGATACTTTGCAAAAATGTTTTTACATATCCGGCGGATTCGACATATTTAGCAAATTTAAATCCGCCAGACCCTGACGATATTACACCGCCGGATGTTAATTCGGAATATTGGGGATGTAACGAAAGCGGGTTTGAACTATATCTCAAGAAAAAAGGAGAACACGACTGGTTTTTTGATATGGCACATCCTTACGTACCATCTTCAGCGATTGAAAATGCTGTTGCTCAAAGCGTTGCTCCTTATACATCAACTGTTGCTGTATTTTTAGAGGGCAACCCACAACCGTTGATTGAAGGGTGGAAGTTAGAGCCATTAGGCACGTGGCGGAGAACGTGGATGAATACGCTTGGCAGACTCTGCCCGTGGATACGTTCTTTCGAGATGGGAACGCCGCCGAATTTACACGAGACGTGGACTCCATCGTTTCACATTTTGTTGGGTTATGATGGAGAAACTCCGATTTATTATGATTATCCCTGTCAGCCAAACATCAGCAGTTATTGTGTTGGCAGCGATTATAACAGTGGTATAAATTATGACGGCGACTCAAAATGGTTCGGGGCAAGAACTGATACAATGCCTCTTGTAACTCATTTTGATAATATCTGTAAGGCTATTACCGCCGTACCTCTTGACGCTATTGCGTGGGTAAGCGGCGGAACATATCTTGCCGGTGCTTTTTGCAGCGATGATGGCAGTATATGGTTTGCAAAACAAAACATCACCAATGAAACAACTGCACCTCATTCAAACACAATCGAGTGGGTTGAAGTTACAAATTATACGTTCAGTATTGATGGAGATGTTACAGACCCCGAAGCGGAGAGCGGAGAGTTTTTAAAAGAGGGATGGCAGATACATTTAGCTCCCGGCACGGCTTCAGCGATTGATTTATGCTCGGCAGAATATGTGCTGGCGATACATTATGACGAAGTAAGCGAAAAAACAATTATTATGATGTCGGCGGAAATCCCATCGCCGGCGGGATATATCCATTGGAACAGACAGGTTTGTCAAAGACACGATGGGATTAGTGCTACTTGGGAAATTGATAACGACAGCGGTGCCTTGACTTATACCATCAATTATTATCCAACGGTCGATTTAATGCTTGAACTTATGGATGTACAGGAAATGGTTCAATACAGAACGATTAGTACAACGTGGGAACGAAAAGATTTTACATTGCAGGTAAAAGGTGATGTTCACGGTTGGGACAATAAAAATATTGATATGACCATAGTTAAAGATTTTGTTATTGCTAAGCTAACAACATTAGCAGCCTTTGATGGTAATTCAATTGAAACCAATCTTGACATAGATGAATATGGTGAACCTGAAGGATGGGGGAGTTACGATGACGGGGGCTGGACAGTATATAATTATTATTTGGCACAAGGTGGTTGGGGTCAATCATACTCTTTTGATTTTCTTCTCTCGCCAGTATTATGGGCAATCAGTGGAAATGAATATGAGAGTGAATATTATCAAGATTTTTTTACAAATGTTACTGTGGGCATAGAGGCATTTGCATTAAAGGCCGAATGGCCTGAAAAACTTAAAGAATTACCTAAAGCAATCAGCGTAAAGGCAACTATTTATAAATGTCATCCATACGCATTTACGTGGGAGTCTATGACGCGATATAACGACATATATTATTTTATTCAAAAAAGTAAAGTTGCGAATGCCGAAGTTTTGGGAAGAATATACACAGAATATGTTGTGCCAGTATTAAATCCTGATGACCCTATAAAAACCACTATACCATTAGCTGCTAATGGTATGTGGTTTGTGTCAATTCCTTATAGAGCTAAGTATTGGGAATCATATACTATTGATGGAAATGCAGACCCACAAGAAAAAGCGGTAACAGGCTATGGGCCTATACAACTTACAATTGATATTGAAAATTTATGCGCAATTATTCCAATCAACAGCGATGACGCAAAAGAGAGTCTTTGGTCAAGGGATATGACAGGCCATATTGATTGTCCGCCGTTCGACCTTGATTTAAGACCGCCTGCCCCTAATCCGCCGCAATGGCAATATAAACCTCAAGGCAAATTTGTTTTTATTGATAGTCAAACGTCATCGCCTAAATTTGAAATATATGTTACCGCCGAAATGAGCGAAGCAGAAGACCTTGAAGGCTCGGATGTTTGGTACAAAATGTTTTGCATAACCAATTCAGCTTATGACACGTCCTGGACGACCGGCAGAGTCCACGAGGTTAAAGTTGGCGAAATAAATTTGCTAGTTGAAAATATTACAGGCAAGGATTTTCAACTGTCTGGATATCATTCACTGGCGATTGATGATATGACCGGCGATTATGTTGCGGGCGATAAGGTGATATTTGATACCGGCAGATATAAAGACATTGCGACGGTAGCCAGCTACAGCGGAGGCACGCTTACGATTACATTTACTGGTCTGAATACCTCAATGGGATTACCAGAGGAATTAATATTCACAAGCGGTGTGATATATAACGCATCAGCGGTTTGCCGCGATGCGGATGAGTGGGCTGAATTAGATGCAGCGGCTTTATATTTCGGATTTAAAACAAAAGACACGGCATACCCCACGCCTAACGAATCGTATTACAGCAGCATTGAGCAGCCTTTACCGCCGGATAAATATCCCGGACAAGTTATACAGGATGCTTTCGACGGAGAAGAATAAACGCCGGCGGATTTTGAGGATTTTTGGGACGAGTGACGATTTAAGATTTAATGATTTAAGATTTAAGATTTGAGGTCGCTACGGCAATCGTTGCAAATCATCTGGCCGGAATCAATCTTTTGGAAATAATTGTCAGGCGCAAGACAGCCGCACGATTCGCATTTGTGCCAAGGTGAGTTTATAACATTGAGGTTACCATTGATTTTTTCGAGCAGTTCTATCGCCGGATTGATTCGGAAAAGCCAGCGGACAAGAATTACAATCAGGCAGATAACCAGCAACGGCACAAGCACCGCAAGGACGATTACAAAAATAAAAGTTTCATCATTCATTTGGGTATGTCTTTTTGAACAAGGCCGTTATCGATGAGAAATTTGTTTGATTCGGAAATGGTAACTCCATCCTTATAAAAAGTGTACATTTTTATAAAAAGTTCACGGGATTCAGACACCCGATTTAAAGCTTCATCGAGTTCCTTGTCTTTATCTTTGTCGTAATATTCCCATAATCTGTGAGATGATAAGTAATTGATCTCGATGGCAATAGCTTGCGCACGAAGATAAAAAATAGAAACTGAATCACTGCAAAGACTGACAATGTTATTATAAGCGGCTTGAAATTTAGCATATTGATAATTAAATTCGGCATTGTTCGCCAATTTTAAACCATCGAGTAAATTCATTTCATAAATAAATTCTTCAATTAATTTAATATCTTTATCTGATAGAGGCGGTATTGAGGATTCGTTATTTTTCTGTGCTAATCCAAACAAAATACAGGTACCTAAAAGTATGATTAAAAGTGCGATTCCAATAATATGTTTTTTCATAATATCCTCATGCTTTATTTAAACGTTAATTAGGCCGTGCGGCTTCCCATTTATGTCCGCATTTTAAACAGGAAATCATAACTTTTTTACTACCTATCAAACCGGCAAATAATCCTACCGGTCCGGCAAGAACAGTATAAGCTAAAGCCCTGCCTCCACCAAAACCTTTTTGGCCGCCCATTACAAGTCTTATGTTACCATTTATTTAAAAATATACTTATGCTTTTTTATTTTTCAAGTGTGGAACCAGCGGTTCTTTGGGACCGAGGGTTTTAAAAATAAAATCGGCAATCTTCTTTTCTTCATCCGGAAGCATTTTAACATCAACACCCTTTCCGGAGATAATTTTTATAACAGTTTTAACAGCGGTATTCAAATCTTCAGGCTGTGCCGATTCGCTCCATCGCTCAATAAATCCGGCGATCAGTTTATCATAACACGCTTTGATACAATCTGGATTATCTTTTGAAACGACAGCGACAAATTTTTCGCGGTCTTTGGATTCCATAAAATGTAATAACATTACAGCTGCTGACAAGGTGTTCTGCTCACCATAACTTGATGACAACTCGTCAAATGCAATATCGGCGCACTGATTCAGTTTAATATCTTTGTTTAATAATAATTCAGCACCATCAACGCCGTTAGCTTCGGCGATGGACATTTCTCGCTGCTCAAGTGTCAACTTACTCAATGCAACGATACCAGCGGATAGTACTATGCGAATAGTGCCGGTACGTTTCACCAGAGATTCAGCGAGTTTTTGAACTGATGGTGTTAAATTTCTCTTAATTATTGTGGCATTCTTTTCCATAATCACAAATTTTAAGTTTTTTATTAAAATTGTAAATCATTATTTTAATTGTATTTATGTGCGTTTTTATCAGTTTTTTAGGATAATCCCGAAAAAAAACGTAAAAATAATATTGACAAAAATATTCCACAGAGGTAAACAGGGTCTCAATGGAAACGCAATTGAATCAGGGAAACAGACAGCTAAATTTAAGATTTAAAATTTAACATTTAAAATTTTAGATTTTACAGATTTGGCCTCGTGCCTCAATTGTTATGACCTGATTGTAGCGAATGTAATTTTAAATGTCAAGAACAATTTTACCTATTTTAACACCTTTTGAAGTTACGCTCTTTTACAAGTTAAT
>JBAZGB010000111.1:0-5977 GCA_041653135.1 Eubacteriales bacterium
TGAATACAAGAATGCAGTAATGGCGCGGCTTTTAGCCAACCCATATTTATCCAAAGGGATGTTTTGGCTAATTATGAGCTTGGAGAGGTGAAAGTTGGGCTAACTCTTGATATTTTTGTTCAAAATGGTGTCTTGGAAAAATCTTTGCAGGTGTATATAATGAAGTATATATACAAGAAGTATATATACAACAGGAATTAATCTTTTTACTATTTCAATACTTACATACGATTGGCGGGGGTTAATAATTGAAAGAAACTGTAATTGATTTCCATGTCCACCTTTCCCTGTATGAGACATTTACTAAAGATGCTTTTGACTTTTTTGCGGCAGCTCATTCTTCAGAAGAAGAATATCTGGCTTTTTGCAAGAAATACAGTGATCCCCAGACCTTTTTGCAGTTGATGAATGAAAAAGGAGTGGATTACTCTGTTGTATTGGCAGAGATCGCGCCTTTGACAACAGGTGTGGCCACCAATGAAATGGTCAAAGATTTTTGTCAGGCAAGTCCCAGATTAATACCTTTTTGTACGCTAAATCCTTATCTGCATGCGAATATGGGCAAAATGCTGGAGGATTTTATTTTAAATCAGGGCTTCAAGGGACTCAAGCTTTATCCACCATACAATTATTTTTATCCAAATGATAATTTCATGTATCCTTTATATGCTGTTGCCGAAAGGCTTGGCATACCTGTTCTTTTTCATACGGGCTCTTCAATTTTTGCAAACTGCCGTTTAAAATATGGCAATCCCATTTATTTTGACGATGTGGCTGTAGATTTTCCAGACATGAAAATAATCATGGCGCACGGCGGACGCGGCCCGTGGTATAATGAAGCCCTATCCCTGGTTCGCCTGCATAAAAATGTTTATATCGATGTGGCAGGCTTGCCGCCTAAAAAGCTTCTAGAATTCTTCCCGGATATGGAACGCCTCGCCCACAAGTTTGTTTTTGGGACTGACTGGCCCGCTGTGGATGTTAAAAAGAACGCCGATATAATCCGGAGCCTTAAGATTTCCCGGGAAGCTGTTTTAAAAATACTTGGAGAAAACGCCAGGCAACTCCTGGGATTAGTTTAAAGGGGGCGCATTTTCTTCAAAAGGGGTAGGATATTTCACACTCAATGTCATTCTGTCAGGGAACTTTTATAGCTTCGGAAGATCTCCACGGCCTTTTCTTGATATTCCTCCGGGATCTCAATATGCCCCCACCCCATGCTCATTTGAAACAAACCATCATAAGCCAGACTGTGGTGGTTGACGACTGCAAACGGGATCCCTTCTTCCTCAAGCAAAGCTGCAAATATATCCGCTTCAAATTCATTATCCAGTTCTATCCGAAAAAACTTCACAGTTACAACACTCCTTAGCACTTCGTTGTTGCGATCAGACGAATCGCAGATAATTTTATATCTTTTAAAAGGCTTTAGCCCAATAATCATACAAAATACTTTGAGCATACGTTATTCCGGGCACTGCCCAGCGTGCATTCAGCTGCAGCCAGGTTGGGCTGATGCCCTTGTTCACTAAAGAAAAACGCGGATCAACCAGTACCTTGCCTTCAGGTAAAACATTTTTGGTTGCGTAAGCGTATAAATGCTGTATATGTGCTTCTACTCCTGCTTCCGGAGAGGAAAAAATTGCCCCATGGACATCTTTTTCGAAACGCACTTGATCCGGATCTGCTCCATTTAGTGATTCTTCACCTGTGCAGGGGCTTCCTGTTGCCCACAACCCACAGTAATTGTTTTGCCAGGATTGAACAGAACCGGTAAACTGAAAATACTCAGTCTCTTTGACTGCCTGGAAGTAGGCAATATCCCCGCGGACGCCATATTCCTCACCGATTTTGAGATACAATTCCGCTAATTTAGGCATGGGGTTGAATTCTCTGCCTTTTTTCTCCATTTTGGTTTTTATTCTTGGGGCCTCGCCCGCCAAATAGGCTTCCATTTGACCTGCAGTCAGCTGTGAGGTTCCCATAACGCCAATTGCCCCTGAATTAATCTGTCCCCCGCCCGGAAGATCGACCGTCATCGGGTACTTGCGTAGTTCCTTAAGGTAACTTTCAAAGCGGACCAATTGCTCCTCACTGAATTCATTAATATCCATATTTAATAGATCTGCAGAATTGACAACTCTTCCATCCAATAATTTCAAATTGCTGTGATAATGTGCAAGGTCTTTAATTAACTGCAGGGTGATCTCGTTTGCCGGCTGCTCCGGTTCAGGATCGGTTGGGGGTACAGGAACAGCGCTTGTAATAATTACTGTTTTAGTACCGTTTTCCCAATCCACTTTACAATCCATGGCTTCACTCACAACCCGAAGCGGAACCATGGTCCTGCCCTGTCTGATTAATGCTTTCCCATATCCTTCAGGAATAGCCAGCGTTTTTCCGTCAATGATGATCTCAATTTCCCCGCTTTCCCCTCCGGAGGAAGGGATAAAACCTTTATTTTTTCTGTTGATTACTACCTGCCGGCTCTCCTGTATCCAGTTTACTTGAGCCCCCATATTTTCACTGATTACCCGTAATGGAACATAAGTCCTATTTTCAATAATTTCCGGTGTTTGCTCTCCTTCCGGAAAATGCAGCAATTCGCCGTTGATACGGATATTTATTTCTGCTCCTGCAGTCATAGCGGCGCCTGCGGGCAACGCAGTGAATCCCAGAGCCAGGGTTATCGCCCAAACCATAATGATTGCTCTAGATATGAACTTCATGATTATAATCCCTCTACTCCTCATTCCAACGGTACTTTTTATTCTATTGAAGCTTATTCAGACTGCAATTCAAGCACAGACCATTATAACAGCAGATCACCCCGCTACACTCAGGGCAGTTCCACTTTGACTCTTCCTTTATTAGTAACCAAAACATTTAAGTGACACTAAACACTCCAAGGTAGTTAAAGGGTCTGTATAGAATATTATCGGTAAAATGGCACTTAACTATGACTATACGGATCGGAACAAACCCTTGTTTGACGGCCAGGAATGATAGAATTATAATTGTTAAAGTTGGCCGGATTAAAATGTGACAATGGCTTAAACAATTATATATCTTTTATGAATTTAAGTAAATTTTTGTGCCAAATTACCTTCCCAAAATCCTCAAAACGATGTCACAAAACATAATGGAACCGTTATCAGACCAAATCCAATGTGCGTTTACAGGATAATAAAATCATATCTTCGAAAGGTGATTGCAGATGACTGGTATCGACTTGATTGCTACGGCGACCTTCGGCTTGGAAGCGCTGGTGGCACAGGAAGTCAAGGATTTGGGTTATAACCGGGTGACGGTGGAAAACGGCAAAGTTACCTTCAGCGCGGATTGGGGCGCAATCTGCCGGGCCAATTTATGGCTGCGCACAGCTGATAGAGTGCGCCTGAAAGTGGGTGAGTTTAAGGCTACCACTTTTGATGAACTTTTTGAGCAAACCAAGGCGCTGCCCTGGCCCGAACTAATACCGGGTGACGCCGAGTTCCCTGTAGATGGTAAATCGGTTAAATCCACTCTGTTCAGCGTATCCGACTGCCAGGCTATTGCAAAGAAGGCCGTTGTGGAAAGCATGAAACGAAAATATAAAAAGGAATGGTTTCCTGAGAAAGGACCGCTGTATAAGATTGAAGTGGCCTTGCTGAATGATACAGCCACCTTAACTATTGACACCAGCGGCGCCGGGCTGCATAAAAGGGGTTACCGTGAACTGGCCAGCCAGGCGCCCCTGAAAGAAACGCTGGCTGCGGCATTAATCATCTTGTCGCGCTGGCGCCCGGACACCGTTTTAATGGATCCCTTTTGCGGTTCCGGTACTATTCCCATTGAGGCGGCGCTGATCGGTCAAAATATTGCACCGGGGATGAATCGCAAGTTTGTCTCCGAGAACTGGCCCACCATACCCGGGGAGCTGTGGCGGCAGGCCAGAAAAGAGACCCGCGATTTGGCCTGTCATAACCGGCCCCTTGATATCATAGGCACGGATATGGATAATAAAGTTATCAAACTAGCCCGCCAAAATGCCAATGAGGCCGGGTTAAAAGAACTGATTCATTTCCAGCGCCTGCCGGTTGCCGATGTCCGGTCCAGTAAAAAATACGGCAAAATAATCTGCAACCCGCCCTACGGAGAACGGCTGGGTGAGCAACGGGAAGTGGAACAGCTGTACAGGGAAATGGGGCAGGTCTTCGGTCGGCTGGATACCTGGTCTTTTTATATACTGTCCGCCCACCCGCAATTTGAAAAGTTGTACGGCCGGCCGGCTACTAAAAAAAGAAAGCTGTACAACGGCAATATAAAAGTAGACTGCTACCAGTATTTCGGACCCAGACCGCCCAGGAAATCTTGAAGTGCCAACAACCTGAGGAGGATTCGTTCATGAACCTAACGAGCAATGGTCTAACTATTTTTATTGAAAGGTATGCTGATAAAAATGAACAGGGAGATGTTGTTGAGACGCCCGATCAAGCTGTTCAAAGACTAAGCAGGACAGCTGCCGGAGCAGAAGCTTTGTATCCTTCCCAGGCTGCGGAATACTGGGAAAAGAAGTTTAATGAGGTCTTAGACTCCAAATGCTTTATTCCTTCTACCCCTATCTGGGCCAATATGGGCAAAAAAGACCACATGCAACAACCGGGAGCCTGCTTCGTTCTTGATGTTGCGGATGATCTGCATAACATGTACCAGACCCTCTTGGAATCAGCTATGATAACCAAGTCCGGAGGAGGCATCGGATACAATTTTTCCAGAATCCGCCCTCAGGGGGATATAGTTCGTTCCACCAAGGGTAAAGCCAGCGGAGCGGTAGAGCTTATACGTCTCTACGACGCCAGCGCTGGTATGATCAAACAAGGGGGAGTACGGAGAGGCGCCTTCATGGGCATACTAAACTGCGACCACCCGGAGATAGAAGATTTCATTCAATGTAAGCTATCCGGGGGGATCACTAATTTCAACCTGTCGGTGGGGATAACTCATCAATTTATGAATAAAGTATTAGCGGATGAATCATGGGAACTGCAATTCAACGGTCAGGTTAGAAGAACCATTCCCGCTCGAAATCTTTGGGAACAGATAGTGAAAGCGGCCTGGTCCTGCGGGGATCCGGGACTAATCTTTCTAGACACAATCCAGGAGACCAACCCCATTCCCGGCAGACCTATTAACTGTACCAATCCCTGTGGGGAGCAGCCCTTAAGCCCCGGTGAATCCTGCCTTCTGGGTTCAATTAATCTTGCCCTCATGAAGGACGCAAATAATGATTCCATAGATTGGCCCAAGCTCAGGGAGACGGCACGGATTGCGGTAAGGTTTCTGGATAACCTGATCGACGTTGGGGAATACCCTTTGGACTTTATCGCTCAGAATACCCGGGCCAGCAGAAAGATAGGCCTGGGTATATTAGGCCTTCATGACCTTTTGATCCGGATGAAGATCCCTTATGATTCAACGGAAGGAAGAGATCTGGCATCCAATGTAATGGCCTTTATCCGAACCGAGGTTCATGCGGCATCCGCCGATCTTGGAGTTGAAAAAAATAATTTTCCGCTATGGGATGAGTCCATCTTCGCCAAGGACCGCAAGCCCAGGAGAAACGCCTCCTGCCTCACCATTGCCCCTACAGGCACCATAACCCTGCTGGCAGGAGTAGAGGGGTATGGTATAGAGCCCATCTTCGCCATAGCTTATAAGAAGACTTACCTCCGGGATGGAGTTCCGGAGAAGCTCAATATTTTTTCTCCCTTGTTCCTGGATGCCTGTAAAGACAGAGGAATTGATGAAAAAATCCTGGAGGAAGTAGCCGCCAGGGGCAGCTGTCAGGAAACGGAAGGGATTCCAGAGGATATAAAAAGGTTGTTTAAGGGAGCCCAGGAGATCGATCCTATGGACCATTTAGCCATGCAGGTTGCCCTCCAACAAGAGGTGGATAATGCCATTTCCAAGACCATTAATCTGCCTAACAGCGCCG
>JBAZGB010000112.1:0-5878 GCA_041653135.1 Eubacteriales bacterium
ATTATCTTCTATTTACTTATAATTATACCATATTTAGCATTAAACGAAGTAATTAAGTGGCGCTTAACTAGTAAATTACTTGGGTTTTTGCACTAGAATCATGTATTAATTATGCAATAAAAAGTCGCCCTCCGGGCGGTCTTCCTTTTCTAGAAAATGTCTTCAAAACCACTTTCCCACGGTTCTTTAGGTCGCATCTCTCCTCAACCCGAAAATAGATTGTCTTCTTGTCTTTCTTGATATTGCTTTTGTAACCATGAGTGTTTTTTTCTTTCAGCAGCTTCTCTATCTGCCAGAACTTTACCGCTATCCTGCATAAAGCCCTTTTATTCCTTGCATATATCCCATAGTGCCTGACCATTTTGAAATTGCTTCTCAGGTATATGATTTACAAGCCGTCCAATAAATTGTATCTCCCAATATATTTGGCTGCACTTTTGGCACTCCTCATTTTACTCCTGGCGTGTATGTAAAAGCCGTTCTTTTTCTGATTGTAAAGTCTGTTTACCAGGTTAACAACTTTCCTATCACCCTTAAAGCGTTCCTTAAATGCTTTTAATACGAGGTGTTGCCAGCGCTTTCTTATTGCTGCATAAGGTAAAAAGTCAATGGGCTTCAAATCATCATTTTTATCAAGACCACCCTCTGTAATTAAGACGTGAATGTGTGGGTTGAATTTTAAATCTCTCCCAAAGGTATGAACTACGATTATTATCCCCGGCGTCAGACCTGAATTCTTTTTTCTTTCGCTTATGATACTCTTCATTACTTGGGCTGCACTTTCTATTAAAATGGGCTGTATATCTCTATTCCAATAAAAATATGGCTGTAGTTCTTCAGCAATTGTCATGACAATATGCCGGTGAGGAACATCGACCATCTCTTTTGACATCTTCTCTACCCATTTATCTGTGTATACTTTGCCATAGGAGGGACAAAAACGGCTCTTGCAGGTGAATGGAACTACCTTTTTTCCTTACCACCGCAATTTAAACACCAGTACTCAGTAAACCCGTTTTTAGGGTCTCCACACCCCAGGACTTTTCTTACAGCTTCTCTCTCACATTCACGGATGACCGCTGAATACTTAGCTTCAAACTCAGGCCATTTTAGTTTGAGTATTTCTTTGATTTTCGACAAATACCTCATGCTCTAATATTACCATAATATGGTGTCAGGTCAATACCTCTAAAGTATACTTTCCTAAACAACAAGAAAACCAGGCGCCTGGTCTTCGAGAATATTGCTCAGGGTTTTGGCTTCCCGTCCATCAAACATGAGGAGAAAAATACAAGACAAATGCTAGATTACTTCAAAGTACCGAAGGATGAGGCTGCCCATTGGGCGCTGGTGCTGTGCATGGCGCCTGGAGTAGGCAAAAGAAGAGGCACTCAAAAATCAAGAACTGAAGGCGGGGGAGGATTGCCGGGTGTCGCTAAGTGCATGGAGATGGCGATGAGTGATGGTTTTGACTATTCTCTCACCAATGCTCAGATGGGGCCAAAGACTGGTGATCCAATCCAGATGAAAACCTTTGAAGATGTATGGAACGCCTTTGAGAAACAGGTGGAGTATGCCGTTGCCCTGGGCTTCCGGAACCGGGATGTCACCCGCCGGGCAGAAATAAGATATTGTGAAAGTCCTTTCCTGGCCTTTATGGATGATATCTGTGTGGAAGAAGGCCTGGGAGCTTTTGAAAACAAAACTTATCCCAATACCTGGGCCGACCCTGTTTGTATGATTGATCCGGTTGATTCGCTGGCGGCCATAAAGAAGCTGATTTTTGAGGAAAAGAAATACACCATGGAGCAACTTGTCGAGGCATTGCGGGCCAACTGGGAAGGTTATGAAAAGATGCGGCGGGACTTCCTGGCGGCCCCCAAGTGGGGTAATGATGACGACTATGTGGATGAGATAGGAAGAAGAGTATACAACATGATGGCTGATAAATACATGGACACAACCCAGTACAGTGGTATGCATCCTTTAGGCGTGCCGCAGACTGTATCTTCATATTCCAGCTTGGCCCCGCGGGTTGGCGCGCTTCCCTCCGGCCGCAGGCACGGAGAAGTACTGGGAGATGGCGGATGTTCTCCTTATGTAGGCATGGACAAAAAAGGACCTACGGCTGTCTTAAAGACCATGTCTAAGATTCCGCAGGATAGATATAAGGGAATCCAGTTCAACCAACGGTTACCCGTTCATATCATGAGAGGACCGAAAGGTTTTGAGTTCTGGACAGCTTACATGCAGACATGGCATGATCTAAACATTGACCACGTTCAGTTTAATGTGGTCGAGACAAAAGACATGCTTGCAGCGCAAAAAGAACCCGAGAAGTGGGAAGACTTAATTGTCAGAATAGCCGGTTACAGCGCCAGGTTTATTAGCCTGCCCAAGAATGCTCAGGATGCTATTATAGCTCGCACGGAGCAGCAAATAAGTTAGGAACAATATGGTATAAGGACAGTGCCATTTAATCCGCAGGCGGCTTTCGCAGTATCTCCAGTTGACCATAGGAAAGCCGCCTGCGCAAATAGGAGTACCACCTTTACCGACGGTAAACCCGGGAAGGGGAAGCTTACCCTGCTTTCTGGTGTTTAAATCAATAAACTTGGCAAAGACGTAAAGATCTCTTGGTTCATACAAAGCTCTTAGACCTGGTACGCTGTCGTGCCGGGAAACCTGGCCCATGCCAATGTAAATAGGGAGATCGTGAAAACTGTCCGCTGCTGTAATCTCGTAGGCAGTATACCCGAAGACCTATTTCTCCCGGTAGCTGTTCCAACCTAAAAGAATGCTTCGGGATCGGAAAAAAGGCGCTTGCAGTCACACTTATCCTGGCACTTATAGCTCTTTTTCACGTAATGTCTGCCTCCGGTTATAACTATGGTCCCGCCGTATCAAACTATTCTGGAAGACGAACCACTCAAAAGGATCGAGATGATTGAAGAAAAACCAAAGGAA
Organism: Eubacteriales bacterium; assembly: GCA_041653135.1. Taxonomy (GTDB): domain Bacteria; phylum Bacillota; class Desulfotomaculia; order Desulfotomaculales; family Nap2-2B; genus 46-80. The sequence goes on from JBAZGB010000112.1 coordinate 2,968, forward strand.
GCATTAAGAGGATTATCAGAAGCTCCGTGGATCGCCAGCGAAAAACTGTCTTTAATTGACAAGATCGACGATTACAGGGCCATGATCATTGCCGGCAAGGCGGTCATCACATGGGCCAGGAGGTACAGCAGACTGGCTAAAATAATGGTCGAAGGCTTTGAAACTGATCCCAAAAGAAAAGAAGAACTTTTGCAGATCTCCGATATTTGCTGGCGGGTACCGGTTGAACCGGCAAAGGGCTTTTGGGACTCAATGCAGGTCAAGTGGTTTACCTGCGTCATTGCGCAATCCCTGGAGCATTACAGTAGTGACTATTCACACAAGGAAGACAGATTGCAGTGGACCTATTACCGCGGCAAACTCGATTGCCACAAACTCCGGCAAAGGCCGGTGAAAGAAATCTTCCAATTCCCGCTCGCCAAAAACTTCCGTATAATTCTTACTGACGGGATCATCAAATAGTTACATTAATGAAATATTATAGCTTTAAATTACCGTATTTACTTAAGGTCATACCTTAAAAAAGAAAAAACCCTGAATACCCCAGAAAGGGTTGCCTTTCCAGGGCATTCAGTCTCACAGAATTAAGGGGAGGCAAAATTTATAAGTCTATAGGTTTAATCTTTAAAAATTTAACTAAAATTTAAATGGCGCTTTCCCCTTCTTCGCCGGTCCGAATACGAACCACTTCTTCTACGGGAATGACAAAAATTTTACCGTCACCTACTTCTCCCGTACGGGCTGTTTTTTTAATCAGGTCGATCAATTCTGCTACGTGCTGGTCCTGGGTTACAATTTCAATTTTTACTTTGGGTAGCAGCTCTACCTTAACCTCTTGACCGCGAAAGCGCTCTATCCGGCCTTTTTGGCGTCCGTGTCCTTCCACCCTGACGACGGTCATGCCCGGGTAACCAACCTTTTCTAAAGCCTCCTTTACCTCATTAAGCTTTTCATCCCGGATAACTGCTTCTATTCTTTTCATTAATATATTCCCCCTTAATTTAACCTACCAGCCGGCGCTGGGCAAAATCCGGATAGGCAGTGGTGGCGTGCTCTACAAGGTCCAGACCCTGGACCTCTTCTTCCAGCGGGACCCGTACGCCAAAAATGGCATCCATTATCTTAAAGGTTAGGTATCCCAGAGCAAACGCCCAAGCTACACAAACGACGGCCCCAATAAACTGAGCGGCCAACTGTCCAAAACCGCCGCCGTAAAACAAACCAACCACGTGCGGAGCATCGGTCACATAAAGACCGTATGTTCCGTCGGCAAACAAACCTACGCTTAAAAGCCCCCAAACGCCATTTACGGCGTGGACGCTGATTGCACCCACCGGGTCATCAACATGAATCCGGTCAAAGAAATAAACGCTCCAAACCACCAATACGCCGGCGATTAACCCGATTACCACGGCCGCCCAAGCTTCCACCCAGGCACAAGGCGCCGTAATGGCCACTAACCCGGCGATGGCCCCGTTAATGGCCATACCTACGTCTGGCTTTTTGGCTTTTATCCAGGTGTAAAGCATGGCGGCAAAAGCCCCTGCCGCGGCACCCAGATTAGTGTTAACGGCAATGACGGAAATTCTTAACTCGTAGGCGGATAGAGTACTGCCGGGATTAAACCCAAACCAGCCAAACCAGAGTAAAAAACAACCTAAGGCGGCTAAACTAATGCTGTGTCCGGGAATGGCGCGTGGTTTTCCTTGCGCGTCGTACTTTCCAAAACGGGGTCCTAAAACCAGCGCTCCGGCCAGGCCTATTACCCCGCCAATGGTATGCACTACGCCTGAACCGGCAAAGTCCACGTGTCCAACGCCAAAAGGAAGATGAGCCAGCCAGCCGGTACCCCAGACCCAGTGGCCGTAAATAGGATAAATAATGGCGCTGACCACAATACTGTAAATAAAGTAAGCCGGCCACTTGGTTCTTTCCGCCACGGCACCGGAAACTATTGTCGCGGCAGTACCGGCAAAGACTACCTGGAACAAATACAAAAGATACCTTCCTACGTCGTACTCTTCGCCGTGTAAAAACCAGCCCGTGGTACCAATGAAACCACCTTTATCAGCGCCAAACATAAAGGCAAAACCAATGGCCATAAAGACTAGGGAGCATATAGCAAAATCCATTAAATTTTTTAACATTAAGTTAGCTGTGTTTTTGGAGCGGCAAAAACCTCCTTCCAGCATGGCAAAACCGGCCTGCATAAGAAAGACCAAAAAAGCCGTAACCAGTACCCACACGTAGTTAGCCGGGGCCTTCGGGTCGCCTTTTAAGGTTTCTGCACCCGTAGGGTCAGCCGCCAGTACAGGAGCGGCAAGCAAAAGAATAAAAACTAAGAGAACTGCAACTGCCGGCAGAACCAACCCCCATCGAAAACGCCTGTTCTTTTGTTTGTTTAAAAACTTACCTTTCATTTTTAATCAAACCTCCTTATTTAATTTAAATTATCTATTTCAACATTCTGATTAAAAGGGCGCCGCTTTTACCAGAACGATTGTTTTAACCGGTTAAATAAAAACAAAAAAGCGCTTCATCAAAAGCAACCCTGCTTTGACTTAGCGCCTCCGCTAAAAATTTTATCAGAAAAAAACAAGACGCTTTAAAACCTTAAAGCGCCATCGCTTAAACCGTACATCCCCGTACAAGTTTATTTAATTCTGATTTTATTTATTTTGCGTTATTATATTTCACTTTATCAAAATATTTTTGATAATAATATTTTAGACTGGTTTTTTATTTTTGTCAACACTTTTTTTAACGGAGTTTTTACTTTGTAAGTTTTTTGTTACTGTCCAGAGGGTAGTCAAACAAAACTAATCGAAATCCACGAAAAAGGAGGGAATCGGAAACCGATTTCTTTTTTTACGGAGTGGAGCAGGTAAGGAATGTTATTGCCGAAAACCCC
>JBAZGB010000113.1:0-5758 GCA_041653135.1 Eubacteriales bacterium
CTCTTCCGATCTGGGAAGAATTAATTCTTGCCGGTGAAATAACAAACCTTACAAAGGGTTTCCCGGGAGGCGTCAAAGTTGCAACTGACGATGGGACAATTGGCCACCGGGGGCCTGTGACGGAATTGCTCGAGGAGGTTCTCGCAAACAGGCTGGCCGAAATGGTATACGCCTGCGGGCCGCGTGATTTTCTGCGTGTGTCCGCTGCCATGCTGGAAAAACATGGCGCAGCGGGTCAATTTTCCATTGAGGAGCGTATGGCCTGCGGTATTGGCGCCTGTTACTCATGTGTTTGCAAAACCAACCGGAACAAGGAAGAACAGCCTGTTTACAAGAGAGTATGCATTGATGGACCGGTCTTTTATGCCAACGAGGTGGCTTTTTAATGGAATCTTTAAAAAACGAACCCAACCTGGCGGTTGAAATAGCCGGAATAAAGTTTAAAAACCCTGTCGTGACCGCTTCCGGGACCTTCGGCTTTGGAAAAGAATATTCGGTTTTTGTCAACCTGAGCCGACTGGGCGGGATAGTTCTTAAAAGCCTGACACATCAGCCATGTCCGGGAAATCCTCCGCCGAGGATATTTGAAACTTCGTCAGGTCTGCTAAATTCAATTGGCCTGGAAAATCCGGGGGTAGAAAATTTCATCAAATTTTACCTGCCCGGTTTAAAAGGAATCTCAACAAATATAATTGCAAGCATAGCAGGCGGTACCGCAGAAGAATATGCCGCCGTCGCCGGTAAACTGGGTGAATCTGAGCTGGTTTCCGCATTGGAGATAAACATATCCTGTCCGAATGTGAGACATGGCGGTATGCAGTTCGGCGTTTCGCCATCCGCATCAGCTGAAGTAGTTAAAAGCGTTAAGTCTGTTACCGATAAGCCTGTTATAGTGAAACTGTCCCCGAACGTAACCAGTATTGTAGAGATAGCCCAAAGTGTCGCCGCTGCGGGAGCGGACGCTCTTTCAATGATCAATACTCTGACGGGGATGGCCATTGATATTTACCGGCGCAGGCCGATCCTGGGCAACATTAGAGGAGGGCTTTCCGGCCCGGCTGTCAAACCCGTGGCCGTCAGGGCTGTCTGGGAAGTATACCGGGAAGTCGATCTGCCGATTATCGGCATGGGCGGCATTACATGCGCTAAGGACGCGTTGGAGTTTATCATGGCCGGCGCCAGGGCGGTTGCAGCAGGGACGGTGAATTTTATAAACCCGGAGGCGACGATTGATATATTGGAAGGAATCACACTGTTCTTGAAAGAAAACGGGATTAAAGACATTAACAGCCTGGTGGGCGCTGCCCATAATCTAAAATAGGATTTTCTCAAGTAGAAAAGGAGAAAAGAAATTCTTATATTTTCCTCAAAAAATAATAGTAAGCTATAAAGGATTCCACTGCTAAAAGTTTAATTTTTCTCTCGCGCAATTCCCAATTATTGGCATAATAGGATTTGTGTTATTTTATGCTTGGCTATAGTTCCCATGGGCGCTACCGATTGGTTGGATTTCGTGAGTTTACTTGTCATATTTCCGATAAAAAGGTGTGCTTTTTTTATCGACAGCTTAAAAAAATTCAAAGGAGAGCAGAGCATGCAAATTGAAGACATTGTTGTTACCAGAGCGATCATTACCAGCTACATGGAAGAACTGCTTGGAGCTCTGGATTCCGATGTGGCGGTTGTGGGAGGGGGGCCTGCCGGACTAGCCGCCGCCTATTATCTTGCCAAGGGCAGCCTCCGGGTAGTGCTGTTTGAAAGCAAATTAAGCGTGGGTGGCGGAATGTGGGGCGGCGGCATGATGTTCAACAAGATTGTGGTTCAGGATGAGGCAAAGCCTATCTTGGAAGAGATGGGTATAAGATATAAAACTTTTGAACAGGGTTACTACTGCGCCGATTCAGTGGAGGTTGTGGCAGCTTTGGCTTTAAATGCGGTACGCGCCGGAGCAAGAATCTTTAACCTGATTTCAGTTGAGGATGTGATGGTACGGGAAGAAAGGATTACCGGTCTGGTTCTTAACTGGAAAGCGGTCGGAATGGCAAGCCTGCATGTCGATCCGCTGGCTGTCAATTCCAGATATGTAATAGATTCGACTGGCCACGATGCGCAGGTAACAAATATAGTTGTCCAAAAACTGAAGGGAAAACTAAACACTCAATCGGGTAAACTTGAAGGAGAAAAATCCATGTGGGCTTCCCGCGGGGAAGAGGCCATTCTAGCCAATACGATTGAAGTATATCCGGGGCTGTATGTGGCGGGTATGGCGGCAAACGCTGTTGTCGGAGGTTACCGGATGGGTCCTGTCTTCGGCGGAATGCTTTTGTCAGGCCAGAAGGTTGCCCAATTAATTTTAAAAGATAGCATTGGTTGAAACATTGCGTATTTTTCCCTGAAGGAAGAGTGTTTTTGCGTGGAGGCATTGGCGCCGATGTTTGTACACCTGCATGTGCATACCGAATACAGCCTTTTGGACGGCGCAGCCAGGATCAAGAGAGTTGCCGCGGCCGCCCGGGAATTAAATATGCCTGCCCTGGCTATTACTGACCACGGGGTTATGTTCGGCGTGGTCGACTTTTATAAGGCATGCATTGCGGAAGGAATAAAACCTATCTTGGGATGCGAAGTATATGTCGCTCCGCGGACAGCCAGGGACCGGGTTCCGCACGTGGATGACCGCAATTATCACCTAACCCTCCTGGCCGAGAACGAAGAGGGCTACCGCAACCTGCTTAAGCTCGTCTCGCTTGGTTTTACGGAAGGGTTTTACTATAAGCCCCGGGTTGACAAGCATTCCCTGGCCCGCTTCAGCAAAGGCATCATTGCTTTAAGCGGGTGCATAGCCGGTGAGGTTGCAGAACTGTTGGAAGCAGGCCAGCATGACCTGGCCAGGAAAGCGGCTACGGAGTACAGGGATATTTTCGGCAGGGAAAATTTCTACCTGGAGCTGCAGGACCATGGTTTGCCAGTCCAGCAAAGGGTAAACAAGGGATTGGTCGAGTTTCACAGACAGCTTGACATACCGCTGGTCGTTACCAATGATATCCATTATGTAAACCGTGAACATGCGGAAATGCAGGATATACTGCTTTGCATCCAAACCGGAAAAACTGTAAACGATCCGGCGCGGCTGAAATTTCAGTCCGATCAGCTCTACCTGAAAAGTGAAGAAGAAATGTCCGTTAGTTTCAGAGAACTGGGACAGGCCATGGCAAATACGTTAAAAATTGCGGAACGATGCAATGTTGCCTTGAAGTTTGTGAATTTTGGGGAGGAATACCTCCCGGTTTATCCGCTGCCCCAGGGTGCTCAGCCTGAAACATATCTTGAGGAATTATGTCTTGAGGGATTGCGCCGCCGCTATGGCGAGCCTAACGAGCAGGTAAAACAACGGATGGAATATGAACTTAGAGTAATCAAGTCGATGAAATATTCCTCCTATTTCCTCATCGTCTGGGATTTCATTCACTTTGCGCGTTCTAAAGGTATCCCTGTCGGGCCCGGACGCGGTTCCGCCGCCGGCAGCCTCGTTTCTTACCTTTTGGGGATAACTAACCTTGATCCGCTTAAATACGGTCTTCTCTTTGAACGGTTTTTAAATCCCGAGCGGATATCAATGCCGGATGTTGACGTGGACCTTTGCTTTGAACGCAGGCAGGAAGTCATTAATTATGTGACTCAGAAATATGGCGCCGACCGGGTTGCCCAAATTGCTACCTTCGGGACAATGGCTGCCCGTGCGGCAATAAGGGATGTCGGCCGCGCGTTGGCAATTTCATATGCTGAAGTTGACCGGGTAGCCAAGCTTGTGCCTGCGGAACTGCAGATAACCATCGAAAAGGCATTACAGGAATCAGACGACTTAAGGAATCTGTACCAGCAAGACCAACAGATTAAAAAGCTTGTCGACATGGCTTCCCTTCTTGAAGGGATGCCGAGGCATATCTCTACACATGCCGCCGGTGTGGTTATTACGCGTGGTCTTCTGACTGATTACCTGCCTGTGTATAAATCTTCCGAGGGTCCGCTGACGACACAGTTCGCCATGAGCCAGGTTGAACAGCTCGGGCTTTTAAAGATAGATCTCCTGGGACTGCGGACGTTGACTGTTATTTCGGACGCTTTGAAGTTAATTGTAAAAAACGGCGGTCCAAAGATCGATATTGATGAAATATTGCTGGATGACCCCGGGACCTATGAACTGCTTGTCTCTGGTAGTACAATCGGCGTATTCCAGTTGGAGAGTTCGGGTATGCGGTCCATCCTGAAAGAACTCAAACCAGAAATATTTGAGGATATTATCGCCCTGGTTGCGCTTTATCGCCCGGGCCCGATTGGCAGCGGTATGGTTGTTGACTTCATCAAAAACAAGCATGGACTTAATAAAGTATCCTATCTTCACCCCAGGCTGGAGCCAATCTTAAAAAGCACCTACGGGGTTATTCTTTACCAGGAGCAGGTTATGCGGATTGCCGGTGAACTGGCCGGGTTCAGTATGGCCAAGGCGGACCAGCTTCGTAAAGCGATGGGTAAAAAGAAGCCGGAATTGATCCATGCCAACCGGAATGACTTTATCGAAGGGGCGTCTGAAAGGGGTATCGATAAGGGAGTAGCAAGTCAAATATTCGACCTGATGGAATATTTTGCCGGTTATGGATTTAACAAATGCTTAAGCGGAGATGTCTGCATAGCTGACGGAAACGGTAATATTTGTACGTTAAAGGACATGTTTGAAAGCAAGAAACCGGTAACTGTTAAAACACTGGATAGAAACAATCAGATTGCGGCAGGCCAGGTAACCGGCATGTATCTGAATGGTGTTAAACCTGTTTACTGTTTAACCACTAAAAAAGGTTTCAGTATTAAAGCGACCGCCAACCATATGTTTTTGACAGAAGGCGGGTGGAAATCTTTGGGCAGGCTTAAGACAGGCAATAAAGTCGCCGTATGCGGAGTTCCTTTCGGCAGTGATTATAAGCACCTGGAAAGTATGTGCGAACGCAAAACGGTTGTATCGTGGGATGATATTAGTTCAGTTAAACCGGCCGGCAGCGAAGTTACTTATGACCTGACTGTGGAAGAAACACATAATTTTCTGGCTAACGGTTTTGTAGTTCATAACAGCCACTCGGCGGCTTATGCCCTGGTTGCTTACCAGACAGCTTTTTTAAAAGCCAATTACCCGGCGGAATACATGGCGGCGCTGCTTACTTCAATACGTGATAACACGGATAAAGTGGCAGCTTATGTAGAAGAATGCAGACGTATGAAAATTGAAGTAATGCCCCCGGATGTCAACGAGAGCGATAAGGATTTCACAGTCGTAGGCGGAAAAATACGTTTTGGGCTGGCGGCAGTTAAAAATGTGGGCGCCGGAGCGGTGGAAGTAATCGAACAGGATCGTCAGCATTACGGTCCCTTTAAAAGTTATACAGATTTCTGCCGCCGTTTGGATACCAGGGTTGTGAACAGGCGTGTTCTGGAAAGCTTGATTAAAAGCGGGGCTTTTGACTCGCTTGGACACGGCCGGTCGCAGTTAATGGCGATGATCGAAGCCGGAATGGATTTGGCGGCGCAGGCGGGCAGGGAGCGTTCAAACGGGCAGTTGACTTTGCTTGAATTTTGGGGAGATTCAGCCGGGGATGTATTTTCCATAAAAATGCCGGACCTCAAGGAGTTCTCCTATAGTCAATTACTTGCCATGGAAAAGGAGGCGCTGGGGTTGTATATAAGCGGCCATCCCCTTTCAGAATACAGG
>JBAZGB010000114.1:0-5694 GCA_041653135.1 Eubacteriales bacterium
TTTGTTTAACTGGTGCATCCCAATTACCTTGTCTATCTGTGGTTCAACATGTTTGATTTTAGGGGCTGTAATTATCCATCCGTGCGCATTATAAGCCTGCCGAGTTTCTTCTTCTTGGGGATTACCACCAGTACGTTTAATTACGTTGTATGTAAGAGGTTTTTCCTTACCTTCTTCTCCAGGCAGACAGATTATCTTACGCCATGCTTCAACCCGTTCATTTACTGCAACCCCAGGGCCAGGAAGATACTCATGGAAGTGGAAACAGTTTCCTGTGGCTGGGTCTTGAGCCGTGAACAATGCTGCGGGGTTATCCGGCCCAAAGTCGTGAAAAACATATATTAACCAATTCTTAGGAATGGGGAACCTATCTATAACACAAACACTTTCATTGAACGCTTGATAAATTAATCCAGCAGGACGTTCAAACTCTGCATCGTACAGCATTCGGAATCTCCAGGGAGGCATGTGCTTTCTCATGTATTCATAACGTTCTCTGGGATATCCAGGCCGGTCAATACTCCGCCACTTTTCGACATGTATACCGTTGCCGTTTTGATTCGCTATCTCTGTTAAAAGCCAGCCGAGATTATACGGGGTAGTCGTTAAAAGTTCCTGCCCCTGCATCATTGAAATACGTTGCATCGCTGTCTGATGAGCTATTAATCTCATCAACCCAGGTTCGTCCAGCCATGCACCCTTGACCGGCGCACCCTGCATACTATCAGGATTTTCAGCAGTTGCCAGATAAATTTGACCGAAGTCAGTTTTTAATATCTTCTCCGTTTTTGAGTAATCAGGGTGATGCCCTATCATTCTGAAATAATCTTCCAGTGTTGGCCTGTCAGGGTCGGACGTATTGAGAATAACTTTATCCAGCATAGACCAGGTAGGCTCTGCCATTAACCACGTAAAGCCGGGGTATGCTTCCATGCGTGAATGCAGCCACCAATAACCCAGCATGGTCTTCCCTCCGCCAGTACCAGCTATAGCGGCCAGGATTGGACTAGTAAAATCTGTCAGAAGATTTGCCTGTCCTGACAGTAAATGTATTTCCTTAACTGTTGCTGTTGTCAAAATAACCTCTCAATGGTTGCTTTATGCCTACAAAACGTATATAATATAGGTACGGAGGTAGAAGAAAATGACTAAAGACGAGTTGTTAAAAAAATTAACTGAATGTCAAAGCAACGGTGATCCTGAAGTAGCTCATGATGAGGCAGACAAAGCGTTATTAGAATATATTAACGACAAGAAAATAACAGAGGCATACGAAAAAATTGAGAGATGGTATGCCTAAATGCTAAACCTGAATGAACTACGTGATGCTATCCGGCTAATGACTCCCCGTTGGGCTATCTATAAACTGCTGAAAAGGGAACTCACCAGGTGCGGTAACTGGAAGAACTTACCGAGGGGCAAGCCGGATATATCCCGTGTCAATAAGAACGTCGAATAGAGCCGACATACCGTATCTATTTATCCGGTGGCAATAGTTGCTTTTGCGTATTATTACCTGTGAGTTTAGAAGGTGCTATCCGTGTCCCATCCGGCAAGACAAAAACAAAATTTACCTGCCGATTCTCTTGAAAAACTGGCGCATCACTGTAGATTTTTTCCATTTTGTTTAACTCCTGAATTGCCTGTACCGGATTGTGCAGTTTTACGCTCGTATGTACCGTAGGATGCGCCCCATCCTCATCATATTCAGTCCTGGAGTGTATCTCGCTGATAGCCCCACTGTTGGGCGTTTCCGGCCCGATGTTTACCCAAGAGCCATCCTGCCCCAGTTCCATAAAATCGGTAATACGAGGACGGGCAATCTCGGTTAGTCTCTGTTTGCGTTCAAGTACGGACATCACAGATTTGTTATCAGCTTCAGCGTTTAGTTCAGCCAATCTTATCTTCACCTTATCTGATTTGGCGAGAACGCACGCATGAGTATCAATAATCGCCGGTGCATAATTACTAGAGTAACCGGCTTTTATCCACGCCTCACGTTGTGATAAACCATCAAAGAGAAATCTGGTAAACCTCTCTTGTTTCTGTGTGAGTTTTAAATCGCTCATAATAGCCTCAAACTGTGATGTTATTGTGATAATTTTGTGATTTTGATACTCGTGACCATAACTTGACAATATCTTACCTATACGCTATGCTTATGGGTAAGTAATTAAATACGAAAGGGGAAAAATGAGAACTATCACAGTTAAGTATCAAGGTGAGTGCCGGAAGTGTGGAACTACATTGATAGTTGGAGAATCAGCTATCTATGAAAAGCATGTAGGTTTATTTTGTCCTACCTGCGAACCTAAAGACAGCGAAGAAATAAGGGGTTACCGCCAAGAGGCAGCCGACCGCCGCGCTGATAGGTATGATGGATGGGCGGAAAAGCGCAAAGAAAAAGCTAGCGCACAACTTAACAGTTATCCTGAAATCCGGCATGATATAGCATTTTGCACACAGCCCGGACATATACCCTTCCGCGATAGAATGAATAAAGCTGATGAGCGCGCCTTTCAAAGCTTGCAAGTTGCGCAGAGAATGGAAGCGAAAGCCGATAGCTTGCGCCATGTACGGGTTAAGGGTGATGCTGAAAAACGTTGGCAATCTGTACGCGACTTCAATCTCACTCGCTTCAAGGTTGGGGATGCCGTAGACACTGGCATTTATGGCCGTGGAACTATCGTAAAATTCAACAAGAAAACCGTTAAAATATCTGACACCGGCGCGAGTGGTACGGCTACTTTAACCATAGATTTGGCCTTTATATCACCCATTAGCTAACCCTTTAGTAAATAAACAGGAGATATGAAAAATGGATAAGAGGGAAGGTAACTATCCCTTCTAAACACGTAATCTTTTATGAAATCTTTATAATTGAGCCTGCAATATCCCTTGACAACACGTAAATAAAGGTTTATAATTCTTAGTAGAAAGTAAGAAATAAGGAGAAAAGAAATGGATATCAAAACAGACGCAGAGTTGGAAGCCCGGATTGCAGAAGAGGAATTCGCCCGCTTACCCAAAGAAGAACAGGAAAAACTACTGGCCTTCCAGAAGAATCTCGAAGAGAGCGCCGCCCTCTCCAGGGAACGGAGAGCAAAAAATCCTCCGGTCAACCAAATTGACACGTGGACTGAGCAAGAAAAGGAATATGCCGCAAAACGAATCGAGGAATCGTTCCACCCCCTATAAACCGAACCAGCTACCTCTGATGCCGTAAGGCGATTAAGTTGAAGGAGGAAAGAAATGGAAACTCTAAAGAAATCAATCAAGGCAACCTGTATCCACGGAATCACTGGTAAGGAGGTAGAAGAAGTTACACTAGAAGCTGGTCTTAAATACAAGACCGAAACGAGAGAGGAGAGTTCCACCCCAGGACTCGAAGGGAACTTTAAAACAACAATCCTTGTCACTGAAAAAGACGGACGTAAATTCAGATACACGACTTGGGAATTATAGAATAATCGGGGGCTGCGCATCCGTCCAACGCAGAAAATTACTAACTGGAGAATACAATGACCGCTAAAACCGCCAGATATACAATCAAAGAATTTAACACTCAATTTCCCGATGACGAAACGTGCCTGGAGTTCGTTTTTCAGGCTCGCTATCCGCAGGGGTCTATTTGCCCTAACTGCCTCAAACCCACCAAATTTCATCGGATAACAGGACGTACCGCTTATTCCTGCCAGTTTTGCGGTACACACGTGTTCCCCACAGCCGGAACGATATTTCACAAATCGCCCACGCCACTTCGTTATTGGTTTTACGCCATGTTCCTGATGTCCAGCACACGCTGTGGAATATCCGCCAAACAGTTGGAGCGTGAACTCGGAGTGACCTATAAAACAGCATGGCGCATGTTCAAACAAATACGCTCTCTCATGGATGAAACATCTAAACCCATGAATGGTCACATCGAGGTTGATGAAACATACATTGGTGGTAAACACTCTGGAGGCAGTACCGGACGGGGCGCAGAGGGCAAAACGCCGGTTGTTGGCCTTGCACATAGAGATGAGGGGCATGTCTATGCCACGGTCACTACAGACGTTAAAGCGCGGACGGTTATGCCTCTCATCTGGAAAAACGTCCCACGAACGACTGAAAACACCATCCATACGGATGAGTTCGCAACCTACAATTACGTGCGGAAACTCGGATACTCTCACGGCGTGGTCAATCACGGTAAAGGGGAATACGCCGTTGGTATCAACCATGTGAACACGGTCGAGGGGTTTTGGTCGCTGGTGAAACGTGGTATCAATGGCGTCTATCATGCGGTTAGTCCTAAATATCTCCAGTCGTATCTGAATGAGTACCAGTACCGTTACAATCACCGGAAATCGGCGACTCCGATGTTTTCTCTGATGTTAAATCGGGTGCAATCGGTTGCTGAACCGGTACGGGTTGGGACGCTTTAATGAGTAACGCCTCGAATCTCTGTTTGGTTAAATCTTTTTTTCTAGTCACGTTATTTACCCCCTTTTTCTCCTATTTTAACAGGTATTCAGAGCTATTTTACGTGCTCACAGGGGATAGTTACCAGAGGGAATATATGACAGAAAAATATGATAATTGCCTTAGTTGGGATGAACGAGAGGAACACTGTGACGAAGGTTATCCCGTAACTTGTCCTCATTCGGCAGAGTGCGCCGGTGTTCCCGATGATTTCCCTAAAAAAGCTAATCCCTACTCCCTACCTAGCGATGCCTATGACAAATATTGCGAGGAACAGCAGGGGAATGAGTCTGAAGGTAGGTGGTAAGTATGGACGAGATTAAGAGCGGTATATATGTCTGCAATAAATGCGGATACATCGGTAGCCCTGATAGCTTTAAAGAGGGTTGCCCCGATTGCGGTAACTGGGACAACTGGCATTTTGAAACTATCGCCAGTCCTATAGACGAGATTGACGAGGAATAAAATGAAAATTAAAACATTCCTATTAAGTTGTAAACGCTGTGGTCATTCCTGGTATCCCCGCTCACCGGAGGTAACCATCTGCCCTAAATGCAAAAGCCCCTACTGGGATAAACCACGCAAGCGGATAAGACATGAAGCGGAGAAATTATGAAACGCAATAGACCATTAGGCAACTATCACAAAAAGAGAACTCCCGAATTTGCCGGAGAATACAACAAAATAATAGATTTATACATCCAAGGCAAAATTACTGGTGAAGAAGTGTCTGAAAAACTTAAGGAATTAGAAAATCGCCTAGCCTAAATAGATAGGGATAGATTCTTTATAAAAAAGCCCCGGTGGTTAGCCGGAGGCTTTATTGCATACTTTTACTATCTGTTTAAAAACTAGCACAAGCGAGCGTGAAAGTCAAGGGTTTTAAAATATTCACCTGATTGGGAGATATTTTTTATCTCTTTTATATTGTCTGTCTGCCAGCCATGCCCGATAATTTTTAAGTTTTCTTTTCCATCCTGCCACGTATCCGAGGGCGTTACGGGCATCCTTTGAGAAATCTTTATAGTTATCGCGGTTACGGGATTCCAATAATAGTAAACGTCCATCTTTGCCGGTACGCCGGAGGCGGTTAATCAGTTCACCTGTTACTTGCAGTACCGCCTCAAAATTAGCATGTGAACTTGGCGAGGTTTGGATTCTCACATTATCGTATCCGCTTTCTATGGCGTGGGGGTCGTCCGGCCAGCCCGATACCGTTATATAATC
>JBAZGB010000115.1:0-5254 GCA_041653135.1 Eubacteriales bacterium
TGGCCGTCAGTATCTCCTTGGTTTACACCTGAATTTTCCGGTGGTGTAACTGTACGATGGATGGAATGGCCTGAAGAAACAGAGTATAGTGAAACTGAAAGTGCGATCTCTTTAGTGATCTGTCCTGGAGGTGACGGATTAATACATTGGTACACACAATACGGAGATAACGTGGGTGAACAAATTGAATCCGGAGCATGCAGCCGTGAAGCTACTATATCCAGTGAATATATAACAGTTCAAGGAGGACATTATCAAGAGACTTTTGTCGACGATGTGTATAAAGAAATTGTTGTGGGTGCATATAAAACAATTAATTAATAATAACACAAGGAGAAATTGAAAGATGAAAAAGTTTTTACAGGTTTTAGTTTTGTCGATGATGTGCGCATTTTCAGCGGTTGCGGACGTGTCAGAGCCACATATTTACAACGTAACGCTCACAAGCGCGAATACAGAATACAGCCTTGCGCTTCCGGCGTATTCCTGCAACGTGACGATCCAATGCCGGACGGCTTACGATGTACGAGTCGCGGAAGTAACCGGCAAAGTGGCGGGATCAACGGCGCCATACTGGACAATCAAAGCAAGCGGCGGTTATTTTGATAACAATTTAAAAACAAACAAAACGCTTTATTTTGCCAGCGCCCAAGCGGGTGTTGTGGTTGAAGTGATTATCTGGGGTCTGGATTAATATTGAATTTGAAACTTTTAACTTTTGAAATAAGGAATTTTTAAACATGAAACACATTTCTAAATTATTATTATGTTTGTTGGTTGCTAGATATTCGTTTGCTGGATTCTTCGGAGGGGGTGTTTCGGAGGAGGATAAAAACGCTACTCATACGGGAGATGTGACGGGTTCAAGTGCTTTAATTATTGCAGCCAATCGTATTTACAATTCAATGTTTGCTAAAATAAATGCAGCCACATTAGGTTACTCTATGCGGGTAGGAGCAAATGATAAAGTTGAATATAAAGACCCTAATGTTTTTGATGGAGAAACGTCCGAAATTCACAGTGCCATAGGACAACCTCTACTCTTCAATCCAACCAATGGACAACCGTCACAATATAAAATGAATGCAATTGGAGGAGTTGGTAGTCCAATAACACCTGGAACAGTTGTGCAGCTAATTAATGAGACACCGGCTACTGCAGAAATTCCCGAACAAAACTCACCCGCAATAGCAGTATTCGGTACACGGTGGGAACCCGATACAAGTACAAGCAAAATTGATGGATGGGCAATGGAGAGTGATCCTAATAGTATATCCGACGGATGTAGTCGTTTAGTTTTATATTATTACCATAATGAGACTTGGCGAAAATACCCTTTGTTAATAGACGGGTATAATATGGAGTTTATTTATACCGGAGAAATTTTTGATATTTCAGGAACAACCAGTATAAAATTGCCTATAGTACGGCAAAATTCAGAGCCAGGAATACGAGACAACTCATGTAAATACTGGAGAGATACTGCTAACAATATAACCTATCTCTTAGTTGACGTTGATGGGAATCAGTATTCGGTTGCGATGACAGCGACAGGACAATAGAATGAAAATATTTATTTTTATTATTTTTATACAAATTAATTGTTTTGCATTGGAGTTGAAAGGAGTATCTGTAAAAGGAATTACAACGTCCGGTACTACTCTGTTAAGAACTAATTATTACGTATCAAATGATGGTGATAATAATGCTGACGGACTGACAGAAGAAACACCTTGGCAGACACTTTCTAAACTCTCAACTGTATTCCCAGGAACAGTTATTAATCTGGATGGAAGTTCCACCTTCCGAGAAGTATTGCCAGTTGTTGGAGGAAGAGATTTGAATTATCCAACGATTTATCAATCCTATGGAATAGGAAAGGCTAAAATATTAGGTTCGTTGGATAAATCCTTAGTTTCAGATTGGACTGAGACATCAACAAATATCTGGAATTGCGGGAATTTTTATCATGATATAGGTAACATTATTTTTAACAATGAAGCGTCATTTGGAGTTAAAAAACAAGATGAGGATGAATTATTGCAGCAGGGGGATTTCTGGTATGATGTTGAACATTTCCCAGGGTATAATCATATAAAATTATATTCCGTTGGCTATCCAGCAACTGTATACAGTCACATTGAGTTGGCTCAATATGTATATACGATAGAGGCAAAGCCATATACTGTATTTAATGGATTAGATGTGCGTTATTGTGGGGCGATTGCATTCAGCGGAAGCAGTAATTCGATTTTACGCAACTGTGATTTCTCATTTATAGGAGGATGTGACCAAGATGAAACTTACGGTGTGCGGTTCGGAAATGCGGTTCAATTTTGGGGAGAGATTTCTAACTGCCTAGTTGAGAATTGTACCGTTACAAACTCTTATGATGCTGCTATGTGCTATGAATCACTAACTGCAACAACGGTTGACGGACTAGTATTCCAAAATAATACTATTTCAAAAAACGAATATTCATTTGAATTTTGGAATCATTCAGATGACGGGACTCAAAAGAATATAACATTCACCAATAACATTTGTAGTGATGCGGGCGAAAGTTGGGGACATAACCAACGATGGAATGAGTCAACGGGATGTCATATTCGTTTTGGAACGTCTCCTGGAATGGTTGATAATGTCTCAATAACTCATAATATATTCAGTGGGGCTACGGAGTCAAACATACGATTTGCTAAAACCTCAGACATATCAAAATTGATTTTTGATTATAATTCATACGGGGCTGATGACATGATGTGTGTTGAAGAAACAAATACGATATATGAGACATTGTTAGAGTGGCAAACGGTATCAGGTCAGGATTTAAACTCAGTAGTTATAAATTAGAAAGGAACACTTTATGTTTGACGCTGAAACATTGAAAACAATCGGGCAGTGGGCTCCTTGGCTTGTTGTCTTTGCGGCTTTTGTTTGGCTTGTCAGGGAAACGATAGTCAAGCAGAGTGACACGCTGAAAGCAATATCCGCTAATATGTCCGCATTGGCAGAGAACAATAAAATTTTAGGGGGTAACGTTTCAAGTCTCCAGAGTCGGGTTGAATTTTGGAATAAGGATTCAGAGACCGCTCATTCATTTCAGCGCAAAGAACATGAGGAACAAAAATTATTAATACAATCCCTCGATGCCCTTAAAAGGCTGGCGTAAAATGTTTGTTCAAATAAACCCAGAATACGGCGTCAATTATAAATCAGGGCAAATATATTGCACCTACCGTGAAACAGCCCTGAGCGCGGGAATATCATGGTTTGAATATAAGGATGGCAAAACACCAGAATTTGAGAAGGTGACGCACGTCGGCATTTGCATAAGCGCAACCATAGGTATATCAGCGCAGCCGCAGGGGATCGATTTTGAAAACTTAACCGCAATCTTTCAGGATCCACACACAAGGATATTTTTTGTTGAGCCAAAATTATTGGATAGTCTGGGCCCTTGGCCGTTAATAGGCAGCATGATATCGCGCGTCGGAGAAAAATACGATTACAAAATATTTGCCGGGTTTGCCCTGGTGAATAGCTGGCTGGGAAAGTTTTTAAGCGCAGCGCGGAAAGAAAAAATCTTGCAATGGTTTGACGATAAGAACAAGGTCGTATGTTCTCAGGTTGTCGCGCAGGAGCTTTTAAAGGGGGGATACTGCAAGGACCCGAATACAAAGAAAATGCCGCGGGATGTGGTAGAATGCGAGTGCATTAAGCCGTGGAAGAAGTAAGGTTTTTGCTTATTATCTCCCCTGATAATTTCCTGCAAAATAAAATATTGTTCTGTGAATTTTTTCATAATTAAAATCTTTTAGTTTGCATACAAACAATTTCAAAGCCAGTAAATACAAGCATCCTGCGCCTATACATTTTTATTTTATTTTTATTGTCGTTATTATGTTGACGATATGTCGTCATTTTATATACATACCTTCCCGTGACACTTAAATAAAGGGTTTCCATGTTCCTTAATTTAAAAAATTCAACTTACTCGGGCAGAAACGAAAAAAGCCAAGGCAGAGCAATCCGCCGTCAACTCTTTACAGGTGTCACTACCATCTGTCTGAGTAAGTTGTTTTTCTTAGTTTTTACAAACTTTTTATGTTTACCCGATATTTGCAAGCTCGTCAAATTATTTTTAGCTCTAAGCTTTTGCAGTAAAACGGAATGTGAGAAAAAAGCATACATTTTATCACATTCATTTTTTTTTGCCCTGATAGGTGGCTCAACATCAACTTTAAAAGGAATAGAGTCAATCATAGCGCGTGAAGGCGCATTTAAAAACCCCGTCGGACTATGTTAGAGGCTGACTTCACCGGCTTTTAACCTCTGGTCCGGCACCCCTCAGTGAAGGAGGAAGCATGAAAAACCGTTTCGGAAAGCGTAAATCGAAAACCTATGCACAATGGGAAAAGGACCGTTATAAAAAGAGCCTGCTCAGGCTTTGTCGGTCAGTTGCGAGTGTGTATGGGAAATAATCAAACAGTCATAGAAAAGCCACGAACCCAGACGCAAATTGAAAAGCTTGCGGAGAGGCAAACACCGGGAAGCCCATATGACAGATACCATTCAGGTCAGGCGACGGAGACGGATGTCGTAGCGCTGGCGAAAACTTTTGCAGCCAGATTTAAATCGGATTACTACGAGTTTAGAACTGATCCAACTCTCATGTATCGAGTCGGGCTTGAGATGATCAACGACGCGCGGCCATTAATAGAATCGTATCTGAAACAGTTAAACAAAAAAGCATAGGGAATTTTTATATGATTATTACAAAGCAAATGTTGATTGAGAAAAACGCGTGTTCAGATGGTATGAATTTTTTTGAGACTCATTTTAAAGATCAAGGTGACTATCAGGAAATTTTAAACAAATTAGCGGAGAACGGAAGGGTTGATTGGGCTTCATGGCTGTTAAAAGTTTTTGGATCAATCAACACAACCGTAACTATTGAATCTGAATTTGAGGCGAGGTTTGCTTTCTTTGCCGGAAGCGTAATTTTTAAAAAGTCGGCAAAGGTAGAATTTAGTTTGATTGCTGGCTCTGGCATCAAAGCTGGCTCTGGCATCAAAGCTGACGAGGGCATCAAAGCTGGCTCTGGCATCAAAGCTGGCGAGGGCATCGAAGCTGGCTGGGGCATCGAAGCTGGCTGGGGCATCGAAGCTGGCGAGGGCATCGAAGCTGGCGAGGGCATCGCTTGTGCTGCTGTTCTTACGGTCGCGTATCGCATTTTCGCCGGTGTGTCCGC
>JBAZGB010000116.1:0-5145 GCA_041653135.1 Eubacteriales bacterium
GTGGAAGAAATCAAGGCTTTAGCTGACAAAGGCTACTACTCCAGCAAAGACCTTAAAGAATGTGAAGAACAAAAAATACAAACATTTGTACCCAAGCCTGAAAATGCCGGAGGTATTGAAAATCCAGAATTTCGCTCTGACAAGTTCCAGTATGACAAAGAAAATAACTGCTATATCTGTCCCGCCGGACAAACACTCTATTTTTCCAGTATAAGAGAGGTAAAAGATGTTCAGTATCAGGTTTACAAAAAAACTATCGTGCCTGTAAGCAATGCAGTTTAAAAGAACATTGCACAAAAAACCAGAAAGGCAGAACTGTAAACCGTAACATTGATCAGGACTTACTGGATGAAATACAGAACCGGACAACTGAAAACAAGGCCTTGTATGCAAAACGGCAAATGATGGTAGAACATCCCTTCGGAACGATTAAGCGATCGTGGGGATTTAACTATTTTCTAACCCGAGGCATAGAGTCCACTAGAGCAGAAACCCACTTAGCTTTTCTTGCCTATAATCTGCGAAGGGTAATTAATATTCTCGGAGTTAAGGAAATGATCAGCAGGCTGGCTGTTATATAACGGAAACCAGCCTACTTTTTTGTTCTAAATAAAATACTGTATAAATACTGTCAGATAAAACTCTCTTCATATCATTTACTGTTGATTTAGACGCTGTATTATCACACAGTCTGACGTTTTTGTTGTGTCCATTGAAAAAGTGCCCCTTTTAAGTGGCTCTTGCGGTTGTCCTTGTCCAACCTGGTCGGTTAATCACCAACCAGCAGAACAAAAAGTTCAAATTTGGAGCCAATATCTCTTTTGAAGCGTCAAGAAACACAACCAACTATGGTAAGGATTTTCAGTACTACTTGCTCTTTAAATGCTTTGTCATAATGTTTGCGGTCCATGACGAATACCCCCTTCATTTATTATAGAGGTATTCTTCGTGTCCACAACTCTCAGTTAAGATCATTTGAGCCTTAATCATCAACAACGCGCTAGCTGTATCGCAAAATTTTCAATTGCCTAGAAGAATGAAGTCGCTCTGCTCCCAGCTATGGGGATTCAATCTTTTTTTCTAATTGCGGAGCGTGTCAGAAGACTGGAGGAACTCAAGCTTTAACGCTCAAGCTTTAATCACAACTTTATATTCCCGCAGCCAAAGATCAACTTGGATCAGGTAGGCGAAAAGCTGTGCGCCGCCCATGAGCTGGCTGAACCACGCCGGGTTGAAGCCTTCTGCATTCGAGGCTATTATTTTATCCAGGACAGGCCGGTCGAGCAGGCGCCCCAGCGGAGAAGCGGGATCGTTGAGAATATCCGAGAGCAAATCGCGAACAGCCGCAAGGTAATCCGGATGGTGTGTCTTTGGATAGGGGCTTTTCCTGCGCCAGAGAACTTGATCAGGCAGGACCCCGGAAAGCGCCCGGCGCAAGATGCCTTTTTCCATGTTGTCACAGCTTTTCATCGGCCAGGGAATATTCCAGGCGTACTCAACCAGACGGTGATCACAAAAAGGGACGCGTACTTCCAGACCGGCAGCCATACTCATCCGGTCCTTCCGGTCCAGAAGCACCGGCATAAACCTCGTCATTGTCAGGAAGAGCATTTTACGCGACCTCGCTTCCGGGGGGTCCTCTCCCGGTAATAAGGGCGCCTCCTCTGCCGCCTCTTCAAACCTGCGGGCAACATATTCCTGAGGCTTGATAAGTTCGCGGAGTTCGGGGGAAAGGATGTTTGCCCGTTCCGCAACCATACGTATCCAGGGAAAAGTTTCGGCGGCAAGATCCTTCTCATTGTGCAGCCACGGATAGCCTCCGAAGATCTCATCTGCGCACTCTCCGGACAACGCTACCGTAGCTTCCTTTTTTATTTCCTTGCTGAACAGGTATAAAGAAGCGTCAATATCAGCCATGCCGGGAAGGTCGCGGGCGGTCACAGCCCTGGTTAATGCGTCCACCAATTCGGGAGTATCAATCGTCACATGGTGGTGCTCTGTACCAAGATAATCAGAAATCATCAAAGCCCACTGCGTGTCAGGATCCGGCTGGAAGTAGTTCGGCCTGAAATAGAGGTCATTTTCAAGATAATCTATCGAATAGGTATGCAAAGGGCCCCTTCCTGACCGTGCATAGGCATCTGCGGCAAAAGCCGAGATCGCGCTTGAATCTACACCGCCGGAAAGAAATACGCAAACAGGCACATCCGAAACCAGCTGACGCCTTACCGTATCTTCCAGAAGCTCGCGTACCCTGTGTATGCCAGTATTCAGCGTATCTTCAAACGGCCTGCTTTCCAGGGACCAGTACTGCCGCAGATGAATGCCGCCCTGATGGCAGACAAGGCAGTATCCCGGTTTTAGTTCTTCTATTCCGCGGAACACACCGCATCCGGGTGTCCTGGCCGGTCCCATTACAAATATCTCAGCCAAACCCTGAGCGTCTATCTCCGGTTCAACCAGGGGATGAGCAAGCAGGGATTTCAGCTCCGATCCGAACAGAAAAGCGCTGCCCCGCAGAGCATAAAAAAAAGGCTTTACTCCCAGCCGGTCACGGGCGCAAAAAAGCCTTTGCCTGGACTCATCCCAGACAGCAAAAGCAAAAATCCCGTTAAAGCGCCGTACACACTCGGTGTCCCATTCAATAAAAGAAAGCAGAAGCGCTTCAGTATCCGAATATCCTTCGAATTTATAACCGCGGGACTCCAGTTCTTCGCGCAGTTCAGCAGTGTTGTACAGCTCCCCGTTATAGACCAGGATATATTTATGGGCGCCTTTCTGACGGACCATGGGCTGGCCCCCGCCTTGCGGGTCAACAACGGTCAGCCTGCGGTGAGCCAGGACAGCCGCAGGCGATACCCATATTCCGGCGGCGTCCGGCCCGCGGAAAGAGTGCGTTTTATTCATCTCTTCAACGATAGGTTGTTTAACTGTCAGATCTATCCCCCAATCTATCCAGCCTGTTATTCCACACATGGCAAACCCTCCATTTTTATGTAAATTTCACTCAGCGCAGATATGATCCGATATATCATCTAACCTTCATTGGTTTTCTTATCCTATGCGGCGCCCTTTATAAAAATGAGGCTTCAAAAAAAGGTAAATTCTGTTTTAAAACTTGAAAAGACTATTGACTTAATAATTACGTTATGGTAAAAATTAATTAGATATAATTTAAAATCTGCCCAAGTATTTATACCGACAAAGACGTCTTAAACAGGTCGAAGATGACTTGAGTTAAGGCGTTTTTTTGTTTTTCATTAAAGAAAGGAGGGTAGTTACAGGTAAACCGGTCAATTAATTATTAAAATATTAATTCCAAGGAGGAAAATAATATGAAGCCCGAAGAAGCGCTGCAATACATTAAAGACAACAGCATAAGCGCAATTCACCTGAAATTCAATCAGCTCCCCGGCCCAAGTCAGCATTTAGTGGTAACGGCCCGGGAACTAAACGCTGCGGATGACACCGCGGGCGGTATTTTTACAAAAGGTATTAATAAAAACAATCTGCTCCTTATTCCGGATCCGGATACAGCTGTATTGGATCCCGTCTGCGAAGAGCCTACACTAACAATGATCTGTGATCTTGTTGATCCTTTGACTAAAAAACCTTCTCCAAAAGACCCGCGCTACATAGCCAAAAAGGCCGAACAATACCTTAAAGCGACAGGATTGGCCGAAGTATGCTGCTTTGGCCCGAAAGCGGAATTTTTTATTTTTGATGAAGCGGAATGGAACAACAGCAAAGAGGAATTTTCTGGTCCCAGGCCGCCTTTAAAAGATGGTTATTCCCAACTTCCTCCGCAAAGCCTGACAAATGAACTGGGCAAAGAGATCATGCTGGCGACAGAAAAGGCAGGCATCAAAGGGGAGATGCATCTTCGCGGGACAGTTTCAGGAAAACAGGCAAAAGTCAATCTGGAATCCGGCAGCCTTACCCAGATAGCCGATCAAATTACGCTGTATAAATATATTGTTAAAAATGTGGCCAGAAAGCAGAACAAAATAGCTACTTTCATGCCCAAACCCCTTGCAGGCGCCAGCGGCAGCAGTATGCACACACAGGTAAGCCTGTGGAACAATAACATCAACCTGTTTTACGACCCGGCGGGGTATGCCCTTCTTTCCAGAAACGCCAAGTACTTTATAGGAGGTTTGCTTAAACACGCGGCATCTTTGATGGCTTTCTGCGCCCCGACGACCAATTCATATAAAAAACTCGTCCCGGTTGATCAGTCGCCGGTAAATCTGATTTATTCTCAGATCAACGGTTCGGCTGCAATCAGAATACCTGAGCACTCCGAAAACCTCAAATCGAAATGGGTTGAATTCATGCCCGCCGACTGCTCCTGCAACCCCTACCTGGCATTCTCGGCCATGCTTTTAGCAGGCCTTGACGGTATACATAACAAGATTGACCCGGGTAATCCCGTTGATCAGGAACTCCATGAACTGCCGCCCAGAACGGCAGAAAAAATATCAAGACTGCCTCGAACTCTGCAGGAATCACTGGAAGCGCTTGAAAAGGATCATTCTTTCCTTTTCTGCGGCGATGTTTTTACCCGGGATGTAATCGATGAATGGATTCAAATTAAGAGAGAAAATGAAATAGAGGAAGTCAGAACAAGACCGCATCCTTATGAATATGATCTTTACTTTGACATTTAATTTTACAATTATATAGAAAAACGCAGAAAAAGAAAGGCTTTTTACACGGATGAAGATTGCTTTGGCACAACTCAATCCCATAATCGGCAACATAAAGTATAACGCAGCTAAAATCTCGCGGGTAATCAAGATTTGCCGCAACCAGAACGTAGATCTGGCAATTTTTCCGGAACTTGCTTTGACGGGTTACCCGCCCCGTGATCTTTTATTTCGTGAAGACTTTTTGAAAGAGGTTGAGATTGCTCTCCGTAAATATATAATCCCACACAGTGAGGAAATGGGGATTATTATCGGCGCACCAATCAGGGAAAATGGGAATCTTTACAATTCGGCGCTGCTTTATGCTCACGGTTCTCTTGCGTTCCGGCAGGATAAGACGCTTCTTCCGAATTACGACGTGTTTGACGAAAGCAGGTATTTCAAGTCGGGTATCAATCACAAACCTGTTTTATTTAATGGCGTTAAGTCCGGGTTT
>JBAZGB010000117.1:0-5065 GCA_041653135.1 Eubacteriales bacterium
AGGAAGTAACCTTAATGTCAATTACCACCTAACAAGTTAGGTGGCTTGTAACTACTATGTCGAACAATCTAAAGTGCTACGATTGGCTGATTGACGGACAGCCTGCTCAACAAGGCTTTGCCGAGTTGAGCGATGTTTCGGGAAGCGTTCAAGTCGGCGTTGAGGCTGAACCCGCATTTTTTGCATTTGAATCCGCTTCCTTGCCTATTGGCTCTTTCAATGTGTCCGCAGACGGAGCAGGTTTGGCTTGTGTATCGGGGGTCTACGTAGATGATATTTTTCCCCAGTGTTTCGGCTTTGTATTCCAGGAAGGTCTGGAATTGCCGATAACTCCAACCGCCCAAAAGGGTGTTGAATCGCCTACCTTGCTTCTTCGTTCTCTTGATTTGGAGTTCTTCCAAAACAAAAGTGTCGGATTCACCGTCTGCTATCCTTCTGCTCAAAACGTGGTTGGTATCTCGCACAAACCGTCTTTCTCGTCCGCAGAGGCGTTTCAAATGTCTCTTTGCGGACGGAGTGCCTTTGCTTTGAAGCCGTGCTTTCAGCCATTGGTATCGTCCTTTGATTTTGCGAAGGTTTCTGCTGTTGAAGAATTGGTTATCGCTGGATACAACGGGGTTTGTGCAACCCCTGTCGATTCCAATGATTTTCTCAGGGGTAAGTTTGCTTGGAGTATTTCCACTATCGGCTATGAGGTGAAGGATGATGATTTTTCCTTTTATACCCATTGTTGCGGAAGCGATTTTCCAAGAAGCGTATCTTGCGTAGTATTCGGGAATCTTGACAGGGACTCGGACTCGTCCCTTGAGAGTGGAGAGAGAGATAATGCCCGAATCCAGAAGGGGAGTGAACGTGTTGTGGTTCAGTCGGATAGACGAGTATTGTTTTTTGACGGGCAACCGCTTCAATTTTTCTCGTTTGAGCATATCGCTTGCTTGGTCTCGTGCAGCACAGACATAACTGCTATTGAGTTTGCGATGCTTTCGTCTAATCCGTTGGTAGGTGGCGTTGTGGATTTTGGTCTTGTTATACGTTCCTTTCTTGAACCCGCTTTTGAGAGCGATGTTACAGGCCGTGTTGTAGAGCCTTATCGTTTCGGCGATTCCCTCATCATAGGAAATTTTGAGGTTGATTGTCCGTTGCATACTGAATATCCATTAGATTTACAGATTTATAAACCAGTAGATACAATATATAATACAATGACTACTCAATACAAGACTACGAGTTCGGCACACTACAATATCAACTACCATTTTGTTTGGTGTCCAAAATACCGAAAGCCAATCCTCGAAGGAGAATTAGCGAAAGAATTACGCACGATTTTGGAAACAATCTGCCACACAAAGAAGTGGGAACTGCTTGAACTTCAGATACAACCAGACCACATCCACTTATTCGTCTCAGCGCCACCCTACGACAGTCCGACAGGAATAATAAAAGTGCTGAAAGGCACATCGGCGATACAAATATTCAAGGCAGTTCCAGACCTACGAATCCAATTAAGGAAGGGACACGTTTGGAGTCCGAGTTACTATGTCGGCACGGCTGGCACGGTAACGGCAGAAACAATCAAAAGATACATACAAAACCAAGAAAGGGACAGTCGCAATTCCCCTACCCAACAAGTTGGGTAGTCCCCTTGCGACACTAAATTATGGAGTTTTGGAGTGTGTTATTTATTATATTAGTATTATTGTATTTTTTGTTAAAATGAAAAACTTTAAGTTTTGGTTTATTGTGCTTATCATAGTTGCTGGTGCTGTGTTTTTCTATGTTTTTAATGCTAAGACTGAGAATGTGCAAGCATGGATTAATAACAACCCAATATCAGTTCCTAATCTTAATCAGGCGACTACTACTTATACTTTTCCAGTAATAACTACGACTACTTTGCCTTTTAATACTTCATTGGGGGGACCGATTAAGATTTGTTCTTGGAATCTTCCTTTGGATAGTAATCATTTGAATAATCCGGAGATAGCTAAAGAAATAGCGGCAAAACTAATTCAATGTGATGTGGTGGCCTTGCAGGGACTTGATTCTTTAAATGAAGTTGCCGACCCTGGATGTCCTCTTAATGCAAACCCGGATAGTCTTTCTTTAAACTTAGTCCGGTCTAAGCTGGAACTATACCTTAATCAAGCTATGGGAAAGAACTATGGAATATTGATTAGTCCTCAGATTAGGGATAAAAGGTATGCTTTTGTCTATGACCGAAACACGATAACCCTTATGAACTCATGGCTATACGAGGACAGCGACAGTAAGCCGATTTGTGATTTAAATCAGGCAGACATAGGACTTATGACTTATCAACCATATGTTGCCTCATTTAAGGACAATGCCGGGACTATGGGATTTACAGTAATAAACGTCTTAGTGGACAACAAATACACGATTAGGGAACTGGAAAATCTCTATGGAATCGCCCAAAACATAAGTCAGGCGAACCCGAACATCATAATAGCTGGAACATTGTATAGCAGTTCTCCGTTTATCACGCAAAACACGCCTTTAAATTTAAGAACCAGTTACACTTGGATTAATGACCCTATCAGCTACGACCAAATTCTTCTATCAAGTGATGCAAACAGGCTTTATAACGGTTCCTTTGGAAAAATAGGGGTACACGGATACACTTCGGCGAATAGCGTATTGTGGGTAGGACTAAAAGCAAACTAAAATGAAAAATCTGCTGGATGATGTTAGTGAAGCGTTTAATGAAGTTTGTAAAGTATGTTGTAATGAATCATGTGAGAACTATTATAAAACAGTTCCTATGCGTTTTGATTACACATTTAACCATTGCCCTTTTTGTGGGGGAGTATTGTCTGAACGAAAAACAGCCATTTTAAGGGATAAAGCGAGAAGGTATGGTTTTGAAATTGACATAAGACCTGAATTGCATTGCTCTAAATGCGATGCACGACCCCCTAAAACCCTTTATAATAATCCTATTACGCCAAGGATTCTTTGTGAAAAGTGTTTAATTAACTATAATGGTGAATAAATAATAAGGAGATTAAAATGACTTATTCAGGGCATCACAGGGAGCATGTATTAGACCAATTAAAGGCTAAAAGCAGAGCTGCATCACCTATACGAGAAAGAATAGATAAAGAATCTGATTATATTTTGACCTTACAAAGTCGTTATGATACAGTTATGACTAAGGGCAAAATGTCTGGTTTTTCGGTTGATACTGAAAAGGAACTTAGCTCTCTTAGAGAAAGGTTAAAAAGGCATAGACAGAATTTAGATGATTTGCTAAAGGAATATGAGAGAGTTAAAGGTAAGAAGCACTGGTTAGCAAATTGAAAAAGTCTTGGAAGGTAAAAGACCGGATAAGAAAGCCCAAAGTCGTTCATTTCTACTCTGAGGATGAGTATAGGCGAGAGCTTATTAAGTTGATTGATTCAGCGAAAAAAGAGATATTAATAATAGAATGATTAACAAAGTTCATATTAAGAATTGTGGCATGTGTCCTTATGGTGGTTATGGCTTTTGTTGTCGGGGACCATTCACTTACAAAATCGAGAACAAGATGATAATCGCTCCTTTCTGCGAGTTAAAAACTGATAAGAAGGGGCGTTATATTGAGAAAAGATGAGTAAGCAACTTAGACGGCCTTTTCATGGATGCTGTGCTATTAGCGACAAAAAAGACAAGCAGCAGGATAATCGCAGTATTCGTAATAGGGATAAGGCGTTTATTAAACATGGTAGAGTTGATGATTTACCTCTTAAAGACCGAGAGGATATTTGGAATTATAATAAAGATGGGAAATGTCGAATCCAAGAACTTAAACCTAATAAAAAGTATTCGCTTTATGAGTTAAGACATCCCGAAATTGCTTTAAAAAATGGATAAAATCAAGTTAGCTCCTTTTGAACTAGAATTCGCTCGTTATGTGATAAGCCAAGTCTATGAGAAAGCATTCTATGAAAAGAGATTGGCAGATTTACAGCCTTCAGTCTAAAAAGTGATATACAATGACATACCCAACACATCATAGGGAACATTCGATAAATGCAAGGAAAGGAGTCAGGACTAAACACCTTAAGCGATCCAAAGGGATTAAACTGCCAGATAAGGACATCTTGAAGAGAGACATTAAGAGCGGAGAGATCACCCGGACCCTGAACGATGCCGACCGGAGCAGTCGAAGCCCTGAATCGATTAATCAGGACTTTTCTAAGCGAGCGGATAAGACCTTATCCCCTAACAAACTGAAAAACATAAATGCGTGGTCGAAAGACCCTGCACATATTGACTTAAAAGGAGTAGATACCCAAGAGGAGGCTTACGACTTCGACCAAGGGCGGGGATATTCAGGTAGACAGAGCGCAACCCAAGAGGTCAGGAAAGCATTAGGGGATAACTCCGATGTCTACGACTTAGAAGCCGAAATCGACAGCGAATTATCTAATAAGGAGAATGCCGAATCGGTAAGAGTAAAAATAAACCCTCGTTTCCGAGATGTAAACGTATGACTGAGAAGCTAGATTTCAGGTGTATAGAACAAAAATCAGGTAGTAGTTTACTTAGTACCCTTATCGGTGGGGGCATTATCGGCCTTCTTCTTGGGGGTTTTTATACCACTATCCTGGGGGCGTTCATTGGAGTTATTATTCATGAGATAGCTACTCTTGAAATGTAATTCTGCTTCTAATATACCTTTAATTCTAGCATTTTCTTTTTCTAATTCATTTAACTTGTTTTCCAGAGATTGAAACTTACTAACATAATTCTTATACGCACCCCAGAGGACAGCAGCACCAGCTAAACCAAATAAGATAAAACCTTGTATATCATTCATCGCTAACTGAAAACTAGTCCCCCACAAGTTCACAATAATCGGATTTGTAAACGGGTTAATCTCAGACGCCTTTGTACCATTAGAAATTACGGCATTGGATACTGTATCATCTAGAACATAAGCAATAAGAAAGCCCAAAGTCGTTCATTTCTACTCTGAGGATGAGTATAGGCGAGAGCTTATTAAGTTGATTGATTCAGCGAAAAAAGAGATATTAATAATAGAATGATTAACAAAGTTCAT
>JBAZGB010000118.1:0-5052 GCA_041653135.1 Eubacteriales bacterium
AAAAGGAGAGCCCTACCCTACAGATCCCGACAATTAGAATGGTGTACAACCTGACGGAGCATATGATGGCAGAGAAATTCCTTCCCGGGTAGGCGACATTATTGGCGGCAGTATGTTTGGCTGGCCTCCTGATATGGGAGGCATTATCGGTGAAAGTATGTTTGGTGGTTTAAGAGATGGATTTAATGACGCCGCCAGAACAACAAGCCCTATTGTTTTTGATCTTGACGGTGACGGGATAGAAACGACTGCCCTGTCCTATGGAATATATTTTGATCATAATGCAAATGGCTTTGCCGAGCTGACGGGGTGGGTTAAGTCGGATGATGGGCTTCTGGTGATGGACAGAAACGGTAACGGTATCATCGACAACGGCACAGAGCTTTTCGGCAATCACACGATATTAAGCAATGGCACAAAAGCAGCAAACGGTTTTCAGGCGCTGGCAGAACTCGACGATAACAAGGATGGAAAGATTGATAGCAATGATGCGGCGTATTTACAACTTAAAGTTTGGCAGGATTTGGATGGCGATGGATGGGTTACCTATGATGAAGATGAGAATGGTTATGCTATTACAGATGAACTCAAGACCCTTGACGAACTCGGCATCCGGAGCATCGATACCGGTTACACGAATGTCAACATCACCGACGCCAACGGCAACATTATCAAACAAACCAGCACATTCACCTGGGCTGACGGTACAACCGGCGCCGCCGCTGATGTCTGGCTGCAAACAGACAACATGTACACCATAGCCAATGAATGGCTGGATGTTCCCGATGATATCGCGGCTCTGCCTAATATGCGGGGATACGGCAATGTTTATGATTTACACCAGGCCATGGTCAGAGACGAAAGCGGACAACTGAAAAACCTCATAGAGCAATTTGCCGCGGAAACGGACGCTGAAAATAACGAAAACTTGGTTAATAATTTCAAAATGGCAGCATAAGAAATTAGGAGGGCGGTATGAAGAATATTGATAAGAATGAAAAAGTAAATAGAACTGACCATGTTATTTCCGCAAGGTATCTAATATTTTTCTTGATATTAATATTTTCCCTTTCCGCGCATGTCGCTTTTGCCGATTCGGATAAGAAAACAGAGACACAAAGCACCTGGAAAGAAATAAAGCTTGTGCTCGATGCGATTGATTATGCGTGGTGCGGGAACAGACATATAGTATTTAGTGGCGATAGAAAAGACATGGGCAAAGGGATACGTATTTATGATCTCGATAGTGGTGTAATTGAGGATATAACCAATGATCCAGGTCACGAAAATGTCAGCTGCGCGGCTGATGGTCGGTACGTCGTTTTTACCGATAAAACATTTAGGAAGAAACAAGTCGGTTTATTTGTTTTTGACCGGAACACGAAAACTGTAAAAAAAATGTACGAGATGGGGAGTTTACCGTTAAGCCGTATAGATTCCATGCCTTTGTCACCTAATGCCAATTATATGTTGGGACCAGATTTATCGCAGGGACAGAAATATATTTTGCCGGGAGGAAAAGAAGTCAAATTAGTGCCGCACAGAACAAGAACACTGGATGTAGAAAAATTTGACAAGTTGCAATGGTCTGTAGATGAAAAAAAGCTTTTTCTTCTTGATGTCAATTCCGAGAGTTTGGCTACTTATGATGTCGAAAAAGATAGGCTGGCTACTTCATTTATCAGGATAGATGGTTCTTCTAATCCCATAGATATGCGCATTACAAAAGATAGTAAATTATACGTTACTGCGCTGTTTGGTCTTGAAATTGATGAAGATGGCTTTAATAATCTATATCTTTTTGACCTCGAAAAGCTCCATGAGCAACCCGTATTAGTGGTGCGCAACATTAATTATTTTGACGCGGATGATGAAGGCAATGTTGTATATAGTAAACGTATAAAAGACATACAGGGTGCTAGCTATTTAGAGAAAGGCCTTTACTATTTAGAAAGAGGAAAAAAACAGACACAACTCTTAAAAAAGTTTAACGTTATACGGAATGCTGTTATACGGCCTAAGATATCAAGAAACGGCAAGGGTATTATTTTTTCATTACGTAAAACAAACGAACCAAGAGAGTTTATAATTTTGATAAAAAATTAAGGGAGGATAATTGTTATGACATACAATCCAGGATGGGGTTTTTGGAAGCGGGAGAGGGTATGACAGCAACATATGGTATATGAAATAAAAGGGAAGATTAAATATATTGTTCAGCATTAAGTAGGAGGTCAAGATTATGGTTAGAAGAAGCAATTCGCGAAAGCAAGCAATATACCTATTCATTGGTGTTTTTCTTACGTCGCTTATAATAGCTGCAAGCATAGTTAATGCTAATGCAGAAAACATAATCACTAAAACAAAGCAGGGGCAAGTGCTAAGCGTTAAAATACCCGATGGCATTTATTTACATTTCACAACATTTAATAAGTTTAGAAAGAATATTTGGAGCCCTTTAATAATCATAAAAGATAAACAGATATTGGATCCATATGAAGTAGCTAATGAATTGGGAGTACAAAAAATTGTGGAAGAATATATTGTTGGTAAAACGTTCAATGTCTTTAAAGGTTCGGAAAAAATTGGAGAGTTAAGCGATGTTACAT
The DNA here is from genome assembly GCA_041653135.1 of Eubacteriales bacterium. GTDB lineage: Bacteria > Bacillota > Desulfotomaculia > Desulfotomaculales > Nap2-2B > 46-80. The sequence continues at coordinate 2,610 of JBAZGB010000118.1, forward strand.
TGGATAGTTATAATAGAACATGCATGAATAAACCCTATGATGCAGCGATAAAAATATTATCAGAAATTGAGGGATCTGGAAAATATAAGGGAAAGCCGCTAGCTATAGAAAAAATCGACAATACAAGAAAATGGCCGGTTGGTGTTTTAGATATAATTGCCGCGCCGACATCTTTTCCCTCCGGTATAAATATAAAAAACCCCATACTAACAGAAAATGACCAGATGAATATGGTTAATGCAGTTCGCAAAAATTTTCGAACTATGGTTTGGAAAGAATGCAATAAGGAATTAGAGAAAGAAGGTCGTTATATCGAAAGTGAGTATAGAAGCTACCTTTTTTTAGCGGAAGCAGTTGATTTGACGGGAAGCGGGAATAAAGATTTTTTAGGTATATATTATTTTCATTATAAAACGGCCACTATCAAAAGTTCTGCCAATAAATTTGTTGGTAGTTGGGGAATGGCCGTTCCGTTTGTTTTGTGGAGTAACGGCAAAATAGAAAAACTTAATTTTTTAAGCTCTGTGACTAATTACAGTTTTATCGCCGCTGTGGATATTTATGGTGATGGCATAAAGGAATTAATAATACAGAAGAGAGTTGATGTACCTGATGATACCGACCATATTATAGAAACGAAAGTTATAGAAATACTCCAGCATAAAGACTCCGGTTGGCAAACGATTTGGAAATCTGGTCTTGTTTGTTTTTCAGGTTCCTCTTTTTACTTAGAATGATAGGCATGAGTAAAAATGGAGAATTGGATGAAATTATTTAAATAAATAATTAAATGAAAGAAAAATTGTTATAGGATTTATTTATAAAATAAATTATTTTGGAGGTATGCCATGTCTTTTCAAGAAGCCATAAATCAAATTCTGCCGCCAGTTCAAAACAGTAATGGAACATTTGTTAATCCGCATATAACTATATCGAATAATTCACCCAACGATTACGGTTATAGACCCAAAAAAGGGGGTGGCGAAGAATATCATAATGGTGTTGATGTTAATTATGAAGGCGGACAAACAAATCCGCTTAATCAGAACACTCCTGCTATATATTGCCCAGTAGATGGAACAGTTGTAATAGCGGATAAGAAGACTGGTACAGTTATGATTCGTGATGCCGACGGTAATTTACATACGTTCTATCACCTAAACGACGTTAATACTGATGTACTAGTACCTGGCGAACCTTATAAGTCGAGCGACCCGATTGGTACAATGGGAGGCCGTGGTGACAGAAATAGGGATGGGGTTTACGGGCCTAATGAATATGATCGACATGTCCATTATGAAGTAAAAGATTCTGCTGGCAACTTCATAAATCCGGAAACACATTGGGAGAATAGGTCGCCTGATTCTATATCCAATCCTGACCCAAGTAATAACTGGCCGGACGCCAGTGACATCATCGGTGGCAGTATGTTCGGCGGTCTGAATCCTGATGATTTAAGAGATCTATTTGGAGACGCTTCAACAACCAAAAGCCCGCTTGTTTTTGATCTGGACGGAGACGGGATGGAAACTACTTCTTTATCCTATGGTGTTTTCTTCGACCATGATGCAAATGGCTTTGCGGAGTTGACAGGTTGGGTTGGTCCTGACGACGGCTTGCTGGTGATGGACAGAAACGGCAACGGTATCATCGACAATGGTACAGAGCTATTCGGTAATCAAACAATCTTAAGTAATGGTACAAGGGCAACAAATGGTTTTCAGGCGCTGGCAGAACTTGACGGCAACAAGGATGGAAAAATTGACGCTAATGATGCGGCGTATTCTCAGCTTAAGATATGGCGGGATATGGATGGCGATGGATGTAAATGGCGGGCTAATGGCTATCGACTGAAGACCATAAGCAATAGCAACGTAGAAAGAGCAATGTGTAGAGGTGGTTTTTTCAGCTAATAGATCAAGCTAAACCCTAAATTATATAGGGTCAAGAGAAGAAGGAGATAGGCGATGAATGCTTTAAAAAAATGGTCCAAGAGTCATAAGTTTTCATTTATTGTTTTTGCGGTCTTTCTATCGTTGTTTCTATTTCTCTCAGGACAGATATGCCAATCACAAGCGGCAGGTAAAGCGTACCAAACGAAAGAAGAAAACGAATATCCTACTACGCCGGAAGGGGTTGTAGAGGCTTATTTAAGATTATATCTTGATGCTAACGATTATCCCGACCCGGCTGTAACAAGAAAATATTATCCTAATGATGATGACATAGAAGCTAACCGCAAGACTCGTGTAATAGATCTTGGTAAAGAGTGGGGGGATGCCTCAGATCATGCCCATATTGTAACAAGCTATGAAATAAAAGAAGTAAGAAATACGGACAGAAAAGCAGAGGTAAAAGTTTTATATAAACGGCTTGGTTGGACATGGAGCACACCCATTTACATCAGTGAATGCAGGGATTCGCGCACTATGAAAGATAAGGA
>JBAZGB010000119.1:0-5049 GCA_041653135.1 Eubacteriales bacterium
GTATGATTTTTCTATGTACGAGTTGAGGAAGTTTTTATAAGGGAGGTAAGATTATGCCAGGACCATCACCAAAGCCTGCTAATTTAAGGCAGCGCAGAAATAAACAATCAGGAGCAGCAACCTTGCCGCATCCTGAAAATAGATCAAAAAAAATACCTGAATTGCAAAATCCTGACAAACGTATCTTTCACAAACTCACTCGTGATTGGTGGGGGCGTGTGTGGGAATCTCCGATGGCAGGAGAATATTTACCGACAGACATTGATGGATTGGCAAGGCTTGCAATCCTTATAGATAATTATTATAACAATTGTGGTTTTGTTGGCGCAAAAGAAACATTAGGAGAAATCAGACTGCAAGAAGCACGATTTGGATTATCGCCCGTAGATAGAAGTCGCTTACAATGGGAAGTTGCAAGAGGTGAAGAAGCTGAAAAAAAGAGAAATCCCAAACAGCAAAACGTAAGACCGCATAAAGCTGATCCGAGAGGAATATTAGGGGTGGCTGAATGAGCGTTTTAATGGTTCCCATGGACAAACAGCCGTGGCCGACACTGGGGCCGCTGGTTTGCGATTTTATAGAGGAAAACTTAGTATTTGGCCCTGGAGATTTACGCGGACAGCCTGCAATAGTAGATGATGAAAAACGCGCTTTAATCTGGCGCATATATGAAATATATCCGCAAGGGCATATATCGGCAGGGCGGAGAAGGTTTAAACGCGTAGGACTAAGTCTGGCAAAAGGACTTGCAAAAACTGAATTCGCAGCGTGGATAGCTGCATGTGAACTACACCCTGAAGCCCCTGTAAGGTGCATAGGATTTGACAAAAAAGGTAATCCGATAGGCGGGCCAGTAACCGACCCATATATTCCATTGGTAGCCTATACCGAGGAACAGTCTGATGAATTAGCTTATGGAGCGCTAAAAGCAATACTTGAAGAAAGCCCTATTCGCGATGATTTTGATATTGGATTCGAGAGGATAATGCGCCGGAATGGAGACGGAAAAGCCGTTTCCCTCTCGTCAAGCCCGAGCGCAAGAGACGGAGCAAGAACAACATTCCAGCTTGCTGATGAAACGCACTGGTGGACAAGTCAAAAGCTTATAAAAGCACATCAAACTATGATGGCAAACTTGCCAAAAAGAAAACTTTCAGACGCATGGGCATTGGAAGTAACAACAGCCCCGGAATTGGGAGCTGGTTCGGTAGCGGAATCTACTATGGATTATGCAAGAGCAATCAAAGAAGGACGGGTAAAAGATGCCCGCCTTTTTTATTTTCACAGGCAAGCATCTGATGAACAGGATTTAGAGACAGAAGAAGGAGCGAGAGCGGCAGTTATCGAAGCATCAGGCCCGGCGTCGGCATGGCGCGATATTGATGCTATAGTTGAGCTATGGCGTGACCCTACAACAGACAGAAGTTATTGGGAACGTGTTTGGTGCAATCGTTTAGTAAAATCAAGTCAAAAAGCATTTGATACTGAAAAATGGAAAAGTTTGATCAATAAAACAAACCCGGTAAAAGATGGGGACTTAATAACACTTGGTTTTGACGGAGCGCAATTTCACGATTCTACCGGATTAGTTGCCACCCATGTTGAAACCGGTTATCAATGGGTATTGGGAGTATGGGAATGCCCGTTTGGTGCAGAAAATTGGCAGGTACCAGTTGAAGAAGTTGATGATGCCGTACACGCTGCATTTCAACGTTACAATGTATGGAGAATGTATGCAGATCCACCATATTGGCAGTCATGGCTTGCAAAGTGGGCAGGGGAGAAGGGCAGTGACAAGGTAATTGAATGAGGGACTAATCGCAGAAAAGCCATGTCTTATGCTCTTGAAAGCTACGATACAGCAATAACCAGTGGCGATATTTCGCACGATGGAAACAGTGTTTTAATCAGGCATATTGGAAACTCATATAAGCATGAATTGCCACAGAAAGATGAAGAAACCGGGAAAACATTGTGGCTTATTCGCAAAGAAAGAAAAGATTCTCCCCATAAAATCGATCTTGCTATGGCTTCAATTTTGTCTTGGGAAGCCAGAAAAGATGCAATTGCAGCAGGAGCTAAAAAGAAGAAATCCATATATGAAACCCGTGGAGTTATAACAATGTGAGGTGATGAGGTTGAACGAGATAAGATGTGTAAACACAGACTGCAATAAAATGTTTGGAGAACTGAAACATGGAAATATATTAACATGCCGAAGCACAGAGATACAATTTGTTGCAGACGATGAAACAGAGATAAAAATATTCTGTGGTAGATGTAAGACATATACAAGTTTAATAATAAAGTGATATAATGAATATGGCTATAGTTACGTGTAGGGTAGGTTATAGTTTTTCCGATACTTCGCTCCAAGAGTGGCACACCTTAAGTGGCTTATCTATAGCAAAAACTAATTAAATAAAAAGAGAAACGCAGAACCCTAGAGGTCAGTTTTTCTTCCGTTAACGCGGAGGGGAGATTGGCCTCTTTTTTTGTTGCCCTTGGAGGTGATAATTTGAAGAAAATTTCAAAATGGCTTGCCGAACAAGCGGCTGACATAAGCATACTCGCAGGAATCATCCTGCTGGCTATAGGTCTCTATATGGTCTATATTCCATTGGCATTAATGATACCCGGCCTATTTCTGATTTATCTCGGCTGGCCCAAGGGGAAGAAGGTGGTGAAATAAATGGGGATATTAACGAGCATGCTTGAAAAACGGTCCGGGGTGGCAAATCCTGAAAAATGGCTTAAGGATTTTTTTGGAGGCAGGGAAAGCCATAGCGGGATTACTGTAAACGAACAAAGCGCCTTAAGTTCAACGGCGGTTTTTGCGTGCATACGCCTTTTAAGTGACACGCTGGCCTCTCTTCCTTTGCCAATCTACAAAAGGCTAAATCCACGAGGCAAGGAAAGGGCCACATCGTATCCGTTATATAAGCTTATCCACACTAAAGCGAATCCCATAATGCCCTCTTTCACTTGGCGGGAAACAATGATGGGGCATATTTTGGGTTGGGGTAATTGCTATAGTGAGATAGAATATGGCGAAAACGGGTATCCGATAGCTTTATGGCCATTAAGACCTGACAGAACTAGACCGGAAAGAGATAAAATCACAAAGGAACTCTATTACGTTACTCAAATTGATGGGATTGAATACAAGTTACCTAAATTCAGGGTTTTACATATTCCTGGACTCGGGTTTGACGGAATAAAAGGATATTCGCCTATCACATTGGCACGGGAAGCAATAGGGCTTTCACTTGCTACAGAAGAATTCGGAGCGCGATATTTTGGAAGCGGAACTCATCCTGGAGCAGTGGTAACAAGACCCCTTGATGCTCCGGTTATGGAAGACCAAAAAAGCATTGAGAGTTTAAGAAGCTATCTGACAGATGCATATGGAGGATTAGGGAAAAGCCATAGATTAATGCTACTTGAAGAAGGCATGGATATTAAAAACATCGGCATTCCTCCGGAAGACAGCCAGTTCCTTGAGACAAGGCAGTTCCAAGTTACAGAAATAGCCCGATTTTATGGTGTTCAGCCGCATTTGATAGCCGACTTAAAGGAATCAACTAATAACAACATAGAGCATCAAGGCATAGAATTTGTTGTTTATACCCTTCGGCCGTGGCTTGTAAGATGGGAATCATATTTAAATCTTGATTTGATACCCGAAGAGCATCAAGACGTATACTTTTGTGAGTTTCTCGTTGATGGGTTACTCCGTGGCGACATGAAAAGCCGATCCGAAGCCTTACAAGTACAAAGAAGAAATGGAATCATCAACGCCAATGATTGGGCTGAAATAGAAAACCGTAACCCCATACCGGGCGAAGAGGGCGAGTTATATATTGTCGAATCCAATATGCAATCACTCAGTTACCTTATTGAGAATCCAGGAGGTGGAGGAAATAAGACTCAGACCAACACAAAACCTCCCGATAACCCGCAAAGCAGCCTCAAAAAAGCATACGAAAGGCTATTTTCTGATGCCTTAAATAGGGTTTTTAAGCGCGAAAATGCCGATATTCAGCGGGAAATCAAGCGGGAAGGCTTCGAGAATTGGACAAATGACTACTATAAAGAGCCTCCTGAGTTCATTGGTAAGAATCTTTTGCCTGTATTTTTAAGCTATTTTGAAACAAAATACGGCGATATTTCACCCGAAAATGAGCAAAAAGCAAGGGATATATGTGGGAACTTCTCAAAAAAACACTGCGAAAGAGCGAGAAAGACAATATTAGAAGGCAATGAGCTTCAGATCGAAGATGTTGGCCTTCTATGGAAGGAGCTGAACGAAGATGAATAAACAAATGGAAAGAAGAATCTTTAATCTGTCGGAAATAAAAGTTGAAAAGCGCGGTGACTCAAATCAGCCGATCATATCTGGCCATGCAGCTGTATTTAATACCTTAACAGACATATGGTCATATCGTGAACAAATTGCACCGGGGGCATTCAAGAAAACATTGAAAATATCAGATACCCGTGCACTTTTCAATCATGACGCGAATTGGATTCTTGGACGAAGTTCCAGCGGGACGCTAAAAATGGAGGAAGACGATAAAGGACTGGCTGTTGAAATAAATTTTCCTGACACGCAGTTAATCAGAGATATGGTTATAACCCCGATGGAGCGCGGCGACCTGAATCAAATGTCATTTGCATTTATGGTAACGGATGAAGAATGGGAAGAAAAGAAGGGCGAAATGCCAATAAGGACCATTAAAGAAGTTGACCCTCTTTTTGATGTATCAGTGGTAACACAACCTGCTTATCCGACTACCGATGCGAAAGTCAGAGACATAATTACCAAATCAGGTATCAATTACGATGAACTCTCAGGTTTATTGTTCAGGGCTAAACAAGGTCTTCCTTTACAACGGCAAGACCTTGATTTAATAAATGCCAGCATAGAAGTCTTAAGAGGTTATATTCCTGCGCCACCGGACGGGACGAATGGTGGAAAAGGTGAAGAAAATGGAGCGGGACGCTTACTAATTCTCCGCAAGCGATTGGAATTAATCGAAAAGACAT
>JBAZGB010000120.1:0-5043 GCA_041653135.1 Eubacteriales bacterium
CAGCAAGTTTTATCTTTCTAGAAAACCTAAGCCTTTTTATAAATTCACCAATACAATAAATGCATAATATTAGCATAGATCCCGCGTAGCGGTTTATAAACCTCAGCAACTTTCTTTGCATCTTTATTAGTGCCATACTCTATCTACCCGGATAAAACTAAACTTAAACATATATTTTAATGTTAACCATTCAATTTATTTATAACTCTCTCGAAAAAATCGTTTTCTTTTTTTGACAGAATTTCTTCACTAAACAACTTGGCTTTTTCACAATTCGTCTCGGAAATTATCGACAAAAGTTTCTGGTCAAAAGACAAATGCAATAATTTATTGGCATAACCTCTTAAATCACCTATCTCTGCTAGACAATCAGACGACAATAATTCCTGAGCAAGCCCAACTTTTGTGCTTAAAACCGGTAAGCCTAAAGCTAATGCTTCCAGAAGAACTCTTGGGCCAGTTTCTGAAAAAGAAGAAATAAGAAGCATATCATTATCCATGAATATAGAACGCAAATTCTTCCCGTGTTTAACTCTGCCCCTAAAAACAACATGACTTTCCAAACCAAGTCTACCAACGAGCTTCTCTAAACTTAAGCGTTCGGGACCATCTCCGATGAGCTCAAACTTCCATCCTGAATGAAGAAACTTCCTCTTCAAATGAAACGCTTTCAAAATAAAATCAATCTGCTTAACTTTTTCAAGATTGCCTACATATAAGAACTTTGACGCCGGAGAACTAAAACTACGTCTACTAAGTAAATACCATTCCTTCGATAGGCTTGGGCTACAAATAGCAACGTTATTTAAATCGCTAATAGGGTATTTATCCAAAAGAGCTTTATTCATATATAACGCAGCCACAGACCTCATACGAACATATTTAAAAGACATAGAAATCATCGGAATCATAATAAATCCCATCAGACCAAACCGTTGCCACATATACCTAAAATCCAAAGTCGACTCTGTATTAATCTCTAAGTTTAACCTCTTTCTCATACCCCATGCTATTCGTGATACCAGCCACGCCTCGAACGAAGGCGCTTCCGCAAAGATAAACGAACTGGTGCGAACAGCTTCAGTAAGTTTAATTCTTATTGAACGAGACCATAATAATTTTAAAAAATTAACGAAACCATTCCATCCGCCCACACCGTAATCAGGCAATACTACAGCAAAATTAAATCTCGCCGTATCAAATGGAACAAATGTAACCTCAACTTTTTTAACATGCCGAATTCGAGCAACATATGAAAGACTGTCTAATTTAGTACGAATAATTATAGCTCTCTCCAAATTACGCCTATCGTAGAAATAATACCGTCCTCCTGACTCAAGGATAGCTGAGCACAAAACATATAAACAACTTTTATGATACGATCTGTTAGCTACCATTGCTGTTCGGAATTCTCGCTTTTTCTAGAGTTTAGTATATTTAAGTAATATTTTATTTTTATAAAAAAATTTAGTTAATAATAGACAAATGTACTTCTCATGATATCAAGATAAACTCTTCCAACCTTAAATCTTTTTGTCTCTACTATCTTAATATTCTTTAACACACTGACACAACTTAGAGAAATTAAACGGTACAATAAATAACATATTCTATTAACAGTGCTCTATGCTATCCCAAAAAACAGTGGCCCCATTCGGCAGAGCACGAATCTCATCCTCGGTCGTTCCCCAGCCAACAGCTCCAACTTTTTCATTAAGTATCACTTGACAACCACAGAGAAGAGCTTCAATAACCGAACGCCCCATAGGCTCATTCCACTCAGGAAGATGGACAAAATACTGAGAACGATTGTAAACATCACGAAGCTGAAAGTTATTAAGAATCCCCAAATGCACACCTTTGAGACGACGACCAGTAACATTTCTACCTACCCAATGGAGCCCAATGTTGCCGAATCTTCGCTCGACTTCAATCGCTCCTTTGTAATCAACAATTGTCCCAACAAAAAGAAATGGGATATCTCTCTTAACTCCAAAATTATGAAAAAAGGTTTTATCCACTGTTGGGGGCATTTCGATAGCACTTTGAAGATAAATACCGATAGTTTTTTCAATAAGTTTTCTATGGAGTCGTGAAACAAAAAACTGGGCTCTAGCTCCTAGATATACTTCTCGAGCGCGAAAACGTATACAGCTATAGGAACACATAGAAACATCTCCATTACAAGGGAATAGAGGATAACAACAAATCGTAGTCCAAGCATTATCCAACGTCACGTAGCGGCGTGACTTTAAAACAACATCTAGGATTGCTTGCGGAAAATGCTGCTTTTGTTCCGGACAGTTCCATATGTCCGTCAAGATCCATACGTCAGGAGAACTATGTAATTGAATACGCGGTCCAGCTAAACGCGAGAATTTTCCCCAGCGAACACTGCTAATTCTCACAACATGTCCTCTACGTACAGCTTCGACAAGAAGTTCTCGACCAACTCTTTCTCCTCCTCCCATATATACTTGCGGATCAAGATATGAAAGCCAATTAACTTTTAACCCCATATTTTACTTTTAATCCCCCCCCCTATCATCACCGGAAAGAAAATCCAGAATTAATCAAGTCTGTGACACAAAACGCCGACATGTCTACAATAAACTACACTACAAAGCCACATCGCGACTCCCGCTGTGTACATCTAAAAGACACGAATCAATGAGATCAGCTATTCCAGCTGCTCTATGAGCCCAACTATTCTTACTCGCATAGGCTATCCGTGCAGTAATTTGTGTGGAATCTTTTCGTGTAGGCCAAAGGCGTTCCACAGCTAAGATAAACTCCTCGGGACTTGAAATCCGACACACAATCTCATCAGGACAATCAACCAACTCTGGTAACATGCTCGTTACCACAGGAAGTCCTGCTGCAAGATACTCATTTAATTTAGTAGGGTAAATAGACATAGACATTGGCACAAGTGAATACGGAATTAAACCTACATCAAACGCCTTGAAATACGCAGGCAATGCTGAAAGAGGCTGATTTGGCACAAAATGAACATTTGGTAGACGCTCAAGCATCTTAACCGAAGTTCTGACATAACCAACAAATACAAACGACCACTTAGGTCTATGTCGTGCCACATTCTCAATCAGTTTTTGATCCAATCGGAAGTCTACAACTCCACTGAAACCGAGAACGGGATGTGGAAAATTAGTAAAAACCGATGGTATAATGGTCTCAGGGGCGAGCGCGCAAGCGTAGAGACATGGATCGGTCCCATTAGGAAAAAGATACACCCTCTTATGACCTTGCGAAAATCTTTGCTGTAATGCTTTAGATGTCGTAAATACTAAATCGGCCTTATCAATTAAGTATCGTTCATAGCCAGCTACCACACGAGGATTAACCAACTTCGATAATGTCCCCATATCATCAACACAATAGTAACAAACAAGAACCTCATTATACTTTCCCAAAATAGCATATATATGTGGGATAAACGTTAATAACACCGGCTTAACCATATTAAGTGAAGTAAGAGCTTGATTAATAAAAGGATGAATCCACTGCTGACTAAGCCAGTTAAACAGGGGAACTTGTGTTTTTAACGGCAGCATGGGTGGTGGACTATATACGTAGAGTTCATCAACAACTTTACGCGGTCGCCGTGCGACACGTAACCACCGTTGATTACACTTACGTTCTCGAAGATAAATATAGCTCGGCGAAGGCTCAACAAACAACACTCGATACCGGCGAGCTAACTGAAGAGCTATCTGTTGAGGATTCGCAAACGGATCATCCCAATACACCGAAGATATTAAAAGAATTGATGGCCTCATATCTAACTCCCAATTACACTGGCAATCACACGCCCAAGGGCTTTAATCGTCTTATCTAATGTAAAGTCTTGCAATCGAATGTTACCCTTTGCGACTAGCTCAGCACGCAATTCAAGGCTTCCAGTAACAGCTTCAAGAGCAGCAATTATGTCATCAGGTTGATCAGGTTCAAAGTAAAATGCTGCATTACCACCAATCTCAGGCATGGATGCGCGGCGAGAACAAACTATGGGGACACCAGAAGCCATAGCCTCTAATAATGGAAAACCGAATCCTTCGTAGAAACTTGGATAAATTACAGATAGAGCGCCTGCATATATATGAGGCAAATGCTCGTCAGTAACACGGCCCACAAAATATACTCCGCGTCCAATTCCAAGCTTTTCTAATTCATCACGGTACAATTCAAAACGAGTTTTATCTCCAGTCAAAACTAACGGAGGAATATCCCGTCGCAGCTCCTGCCATATGGTGTATGCTTTAAGCATGCCGCCAATATTCTTTCTTACCTCGACACCACCAGTATAGAGAACATAGTCGCTTGGCAAATTATATCGCCTAAGAATCTCAGGGTCAGCATTTCCTAATAATGGTGGCACAAATGACAACGGTAGCGCAAGACTAATTACATGAATCTTATCAGGATTAATACCTACAAGCTCAACAAGTTCGGCTTTTGAAAATTCAGAAATCGTAACAATAGCAGAGGCTCTCGAACCATGCAAACGCATCAAGCTCTTATAATAGACTCGTTGTCGCCAAGGATAAAACTCCGAGTATCGAAAATGAACGGCATCACACATAGTAACAACTGTAGGAATACACATACCCAAAGGAGCATCAAAATATGGACTATAGAAAAGATCTACTTTTTTGCGATTAAGGGCACATCGCAATTGCCATTGGTCATAAACTGGTAGACGAACAGACCCAAGCCATTTAGAAAGCTCTAGTGGCACTTGCTCCATACCAGAGGGTAACCCTAACAGCCCTTCTGCTGGACCAATAGCTATATACCGAATACTCGTATCTAAATCTACAAGCCCCGGCAATACTGCACGCAAAAATGTACTAATTCCCCCCTTAAACAATGAGAGATTCTTAACATCAACCCCACCACGCATAACAATTTATCCTTTAGGAATACTTAGCTATATTATAAAACACTAGAAACAAAATTGACATATCAATAACGATGGTATTTTTAGTCCAATTCTTTTAAAAACCAACTTAGTAGTCTCAT
>JBAZGB010000121.1:0-5033 GCA_041653135.1 Eubacteriales bacterium
AATCATTTCCATTCCTTTATACTGCATCTGATGGCCTTTGTATTGGTTTCCGTCCTTATTCAGATGGATAACCAACTTGATCCTTAGCTGGTGGTTAGTAGCCCAAACGGTAAGCGCATCGGAAAGCTGTGACGCGATATATTTTTTTATCATATTCCCATATGTATAAGCCATTTTAATTTCCTCCCGTTATTTTGTTTCTCTTTATGCTCTTATTGTAGCATACTGGTATCAGTATGTAAATAGGCAAAATATACAGACTTATTATGGAGAATTATGGACAACTCACAAAAAACTCTCTTAATTGAATATGCATATAAGGAATGGGAAGATGATGCTGAGATTGTCCTGACTTCGTTTCCGCTGACCGGGCCAGGTGGATTGAGAAGACTCTTGGGGGAAAAGTACCCAGAGTATTTTTGCAAAGCTTATATGCCGGATCAGTTTGAGAGGGAATTTGGGGACTATGCAATTGAAATGCTGGAAGACCTCAAAGATATAATCAACGCAAAAATACCTGTTAAAGAAGCGAGGGTGGCCCCGAGAGGTCACGCGAAATCTACCATATGCACGGTTGCTATTCCGGCGTGGGCGACGGTTTATCAGAAAGTCAGATATGTACTTTTTATTTCAGCTAACGAGGATACGGCGTGTAACTTTTTAGGCAAGGTAAAAATCGCTTTGGAAAGCCCCAATATCATTGAGGACTTCGGGCCAATTAAAGGCTCAAGAGGCAATTGGCTGTCAACGTGGAACGACCATGAAATTGAAACCACTTCTGGAATTACAGTTGAATGCACAGGTTGGACGGCGGGGATCAGAGGAAAGAATAAAAAGAAAGGCCGTCCCGACCTTGTTATATTTGATGACCTTGAAGACAAGAAGGTTATGGAATCCCCAAGTTTAAAAGAAAAATTAGAACACGCCTTCACTGATGAAATGCTGAAGCTTGGAGATTTCGACACCATCTATTTTTACGTCGGTACTCTACTAGCGGTAGACTCACTTCTGGCGAGGACGATCAAAAAGGCTACGTGGAAATTCAAGTTATATAAAAAAGTCATGTCCTTCCCCGACGAACAAGGAGAAAAATTATGGGAAGAATGGCGGCTCATATTTCGGGATTTATACAACGATAACCGTATGGAAGACGCCTATGCGTTTTACCTATCGCACAAAGAAGATATGCTCAGGGGCGTCAAGATGTTATGGGAAGGCAAGTACCCCGAAAACTTGATGGTGTACAAGGGCGCTTACTACAACACGATGCTTGAACGAGAAGAGTCGGAAGACTCATTCTGGCAGGAAGACCAGAATGAGCCGCGAAACTCTGATGACATGAAGTTTAAAAATATCCATTATTGGGAGTCGTGGCCGGACAAAATCAAGTCTTTAAAATTAGCTATCGACCCGTCCGAAGGCAAAGGCGACAGCACGGCCTATGTATGCGGCGGCGAAATGAACGGCGGATACTTTGTCAGAGAAGGCAGACTGGCCTTGCACGACCCATATCAAATCATGTCCGAGGTCGTTAGATTTGTTCAGGAATATCCATTAATTGATGAGATAGTCCTTGAATCGAACCTGTTTAAAGACCTTTTAAAAGTGGAATTGATAAAGGCTTTATGCGCCGCTAAGATGCCGGACGGTTCAAGCTGCTACCGAACAGTTACACATAAGCACGCAAGCGAAAACAAACACATCAGGATCATGAAGATGGAACCCGACATAAACGGCCAAAAAGTATTATTCAATGAAATCAATTCTACTTACAACAAACAGATTAAAGATTACCACCCAAAGGCGGCGCACGATGACGCGCCGGACGCATTGCAAATATTAATCTCTGCACTAAAAAAACCAAACTACTATATCAAGTAAAGCGGGTGAATAAATGGCTGAAAAAATTGCATTAAAAGAGAGGCTCAGCGCGGCAAAAGCGGCCTTTAGCGGACAGCCGAACCAATCGCTTTTGAGAATGGCGCAGAGGTTCGCACCCGTTTACGGAGAGCCGCCGAGAAGATCAACCGAGGATTGGATAGAACTTTATAATAAAAGTCCCCGTATGAATCCGATTCATCAGATAGCCTCCGATGTGGCTACGTCGAGTTACGGAATTTATAGTAAAAAAGACCAAAGAAAAACAGAAAAAATACAGGACACGGCTATAGAAAAGCTTCTCAAAATGCCAACGACCAACAAAACAATCACAGAATACGTTTTACTATACATAACTCAGGTTTATTTAATGCTGCCTTCTGGAGAAGCGTTCTGGATTAAAGAAAGAAACAAACTCGGAAAAGTCACGGAGTTGTGGCCGGTTCCTCCGGGATGGGTGCAATCGATTCCAAGTATAACGCAGGACTTCTTTATGATATATCCGCAAGGAAATATGCAGTCACCGTCAATTCCCGTTGCCCCGTTTGATATGGTTTACTTCAAAAAACCAGACGTGAATAATCCCTATTTAAGAGGGATCGGCAGAGCCAACGGAATAGGCGATGAGATAGAAACCGATGAATACATGGCAAAATATCAAAAAAGATTTTTCTTTAATGATGCCTTGCCTAGCGTTGCGATTTCGATGCCAAACGCAGACGAAACGTCTATAGATCGTGCTGAAGAATCATGGAATCAGAAGTTTGGAGGACATAATAATTCTCACAAAACGGCGTTTTTGAACTTCGACGGAAAGATTCAACTTTTAAAACAAACCGAAAAGGATATGGACTTTATAGAGTCCAGAAAATATTTGAGGGATACGGCAAACCAGCACTTTTCAATCCCTCCCGAATTGTTTGGAATCCTTGAAAATTCAAATCGTTCAACTATCGATGCGGCATATTATCTCTATACAAAAAACGTTCTCAGAAAAGAGCTTAAATTCATAGATGATGTTTTAAATATTCAATTGATTCCCGAGCTTGATTCTTCTGTAATTTTTGAGCACGACAACGTCGTCCCGGAAGACGATGAGTTTAAATTGAAACGAGCCACCGAAGGATTGAAAAACGGCGCATTGACGGTAAATAAATGGCTACAGGAAAACGGTTATGATCAGATTGGGGATAAGGGAGAGGCTTTATATGTTCCTCTGAACATGGCCCCGGTTTATTTGAACGAAAAAGAAGAGGCCACTGCACCAGCGGGAGAAAAGGTAGCGGATACCGCACTGAATGGTGCACAGGTATCAAGTCTGCTTGAGATCGTTATGTCGGTGACAACGGGACAGATACCGAGAGAAACTGCGATCAATCTTATTATGAACGCCTTTATGTTTGACAGGGTAACAGCAGAGGCGATATTGGCGGACGCTGGGAACGGGTTTGTTCCTGCACCTTTAGGCGCACCTGTGAAGCCCGCACCCGAAGCGGAGCCTGCGGAACCGCCCGCGAAGCATGTGAAACGTGCGTTCCTTCCGGAGCAAAAAGAGCGCATGTGGTTGATTTTTGACAAAGCGGCCACGAAAAACGAACAGGCGTTTATCTTGAACCTCAAACGGTACTTTCAGAGCGAACAAGACCGGATCGTAAACTCTCTGGAAAAATCGGTCAAGGCAATCGACCCGCTATTGGATTGGGACAAGGAAAAAGAAACTCTATTCAAACTTCTGACCTCCCTGTGGATGGCTTCTTTGAAAGATGGTTTTGAGACAACGAACGAAACATTTGGATTCGGCGTATCCTTTGATGTTGTAAATCCAACATTCATTGATTGGATCAGTGAGTACGGAGCGGAGCGGGTTAAAGGCATAAATGATACCACGAAAGAGGCATTGAGAAAAACCTTGGCTGAAGGAATTGACGCAGGGGAGTCTATTCCAAAACTGAAAGACCGGGTTTTGGGAGTGATGGGAGAGGCTAAAACCTCACGGGCCGAAAAAATCGCTAAAACCGAAACTCACAATTCTGTTGGTAAGGGAACGCAGGAAACTTACGCAGCAGCCGGGGTAAAGAAGAAGGAATGGTTGACCTCAATTGACGGTCGAGAAAGAGAGAGCCACGCGGCAATAAATCACGAAGTTGTGGACATCGACAAGCAGTTCGGCAATGGGCTTAGTTTTCCGGGAGATCCATCAGGGCCACCAGAAGAGGTTGTGAACTGCCGTTGCGTTGAACTTCCGGTAATAGAATAGGAGGAACTATGGATATTAACATGGAAAAGCATAAATCACATCAGCGCGAATCCTTAAAGGCGATGAACGAATTCCGCAAAGCGTTACAAAGACATTTTGAGGTCGTTGACGCTAACGCGAGACGATTAATTAATACGAGATGGGGTGAATAAATGTCAGCAATTTATAAATCCTTGCCAATGGAAATAAAGGCAAGCGGTAGCGGAAACCTTGTGTTCAAAATCAGCACGAAAGCAATGGACCGTGATGAAGACGTAATGGAACCGATGGGCTGTGATCTGACGAACTATCGGGCGAATCCTGTTGTTTTGTTTGCACATGATTATCAAAGTCCGCCAATAGGAAAGTCGATAAGGGAGTCAATATATCCGGAATTTATTGAGTCAGAGGTTGAATTCGCCCCGACCGCCTTTGCACAGGACTGTAAAAAGCTTTGCGAGGGTGGATTCTTGAATGCCGCCAGCGTAGGTTTCAACGGGATTGAATCTGAACCGGTACAAGGTAGTAAATGGGGCAAACATTATAAAAAGTGGGAACTCTTGGAATGGTCAGTCGTACCTGTTCCGGCCAACGCAGGAAGCCTCATTCAAGGCGCGAAAGCAAAGGGGTTGAATTTGGACGCTATGGAAAAAGAGCTTAATATCGAAACAAAAACGGCAGATATCTTTGGGAACCCTTCGACCTATGACATTGAACGGGCAATTCAGAATGCCATTAACCCCGGATATAACTTACCGAGCGTATGGGTGTCTGAGCTTTATCCTATCAATTTTCCAAGCGGAAATGTCATTATTTGCAGACAGGACAAGTATTTTCAACATTCGTATACTTATACGATGATGAACGACACGCCGCAAATAACGCTCAGCGAAGGAACGGAAGTTGTCACTGGATATAA
>JBAZGB010000122.1:0-5003 GCA_041653135.1 Eubacteriales bacterium
CGTACGGTTAGATGAGGGTCTTCTGGTATTCTGAATACGGTCGGGCTAATGAGGCACTCCCAGAGGAAACGGGGAGAAACTGATAGGCTTGGCCTAAGTTCTTTATACCTGAGTCTACTCTACTTATAACTATTCAGTTTTTCTGTACCAACAGTTTTGATTCATTAACTCCCCAAATTAACAGCCAAAGCATAAACAAAAGCTCGGCTATTGTTCCCGGTATTAATAAAATTGTCTCTATCGATCCGTTCGGAACGAGAAAATGTACGATAACTGACAATAACCCAAATATAGTTTCAATTACAAACAGAATACCGAATACTTTGGGAATAAATCCCGATTTATAAATCAAAACTCCAAGGGGAAGCACCCAGAGAGCGAAGAAAACCTGACCGATTACATAACCATGACCGCTTGACTTAACTGAAACATACTTGCCTTTAGTTTTCAGGGCTTTCTTGCTTTTTGCATACGAGATTTTACCAACAGCATCAAAGATGATATCAAAGCGCTCGTCGTCATTGATAAAATCCTCTTTCGTGTAATCAATTACCTTATCAGCCCCTAGAGATTTCACTAACTAATCCAAAATTAGCAGTGCTGCAAACCCCGGTAGCTTTTGCATTAAAATATTTGGCAAGCTGCACAGCAGAAGTCCCTACTGCTCCGGAAGCTCCATAGATGCATATTTCCCTCTGTGTCATAATTAATGAGACACCTACCCCCTCAAACCTGTTGTTCGGCATTTTCAGTCTGCCATTTCATGTGTAGTTTTCGGTGATTAACAGCGCAGTCGCGAAGATAAAGGTTTATTAAGTTTTGGTAAGGAATACCCGATTCTTCCGACATAGACTTGAAATATGAAACAGTATCACGGTCAAGCCGCATAGTAACCGGTTGTTTTAAATATTTTATATAAGGGTTTTTGCGTCCCTTCATTTTGGAAAATTCGTAATGGTCCCTCATTTTCTGCGCCTCCAATATTCATTTTCTTCATCGCCATCCGCTTTTCTGGCAGATATAATTCTAATAACTGTATCACTTTCCCGAAAACAGTGACAGACGACTAGAACCCTAAGTTTAAAACTTATTCCAAGTAGGATGAAACGGTCTTCATCATCGGAATGGTCAGGATCAAAAAATTGAATTGCATTTTCATCGTAGAAAACCGTGCGTGCTTCATCGAAAGAAATGCCATGTTTTTTCACATTAGCTTTTTCCTTCCGTTTGTCCCATTCAAATCGTAGCTCAGTCATATGTACATTGTACTTATAATTATGAAAATGTCAAGATTCAAGTTTAGGCCCCGGGGGGGGCATCATACTAAATTTATTGGCTTGAGAACTATGCTCGTATTATAGTATGTCACGTGCATCTTATCGCCGTGCCACCTTCAAAAGAGGCTTTGAACGGGGCGATTGCGAAACTCATCGCCGCTATACTTGCCGGGTGAACTTGCGAGAAGACTGGACGGGGCACTTGTGGCAGGGACGCTTTTCTTCATTTCCGCTTAATGAGGCTCATCTATATACTGCGACACAATACATAGAGCTATCGTGCGTGCCGGATTGGTAGAAGAGCCCTGGCAATATCCCTGGAGCATTGCTGCTCGAATCCGTCTTCAGCTGTTCCTGATCATTTCATTGCTGAGAATCCTCGTTTCAGCTGTGTTTACATCCTCCGTCTGGTGCAATTGCCTGTGTCCGTGGGGAACAATTTTAAAAAACACAAACAGGTTCTCGTTTTACAGACTATTTATCAGGACGGAACAATGCGTCCGATGTGGAAAATGCAACTCGAATTGTCCTTCAAAATCTATAAAAATATCGCCGAACGAGCAAACCATTAATTTTTCTGACTGACTTCAATGCCTGAGATGTATTGAAAAATGCAATAAAAACGTCATAGGGGTCTGGTCAACTCTCGTAATAGGTGAGCAAAACAGATTGCACGAGTGATGTCCGTATACTTGAAATGGGGCATCCAGCAATCATGTATAGCGACCCCGCGAAATTCGGGCAGCACACCACTTGCGTCCATACCTTCCGTCCCGCGTTTTTCTTCTACTGACAAATTTTAGACTCGATTTCAGATGGATTAAATCCTTTAACGATCAGCCATACCGCCATAACCATTTCTTGCAGGAATATCGGAAGGTCTAATACGTCATGAGATGTGACGATACCAAACAAATCTAATAAGGCCAAGGCTAACACCAATATAGCCGCAATGAGACCCCAACCGGATATCCATCGGGGAATGAGTTTGGATTGATACAATACACAGTAGAACATCAGAGCACCCAGAGGGAAAACGATTTGCGATATATATCCAATCGAAACATTTTCTTTTAGCGTTAAAGTGCCCAAAGTTTGAAAATAGGAAGCATCCGGAGCTCCTGCAATATATTGCTGACTTAATATTGTTAGGAATAACCAACCGATTACAACTGCAATAGTAGTAACGGTCTCAAGCGCCCCCCTGAACACAATATACCCAAGTGCTAAGGCTTCATTATGTTTTTTTAAGATTGGAAACATCATAACCGGAACCATAGCGAGCGCCAAACCCATAACTAACAAAAAGAGGGCTCCTATAATAATTTGATTTTCATTGGCAGTAACTTTAGTAAGTAAATTCAGATCATTTATTTGAATAGATGCTGTCAAAACCTTAAATAGTATGCCGGCCACCGTCCCAACAATAAATAGTATTCCCACAATTATCGCTGTTTTTCTTTCTGAATTCATTTTTTCTCCTTTTATTATATTTGTCATATTATTTATCCTACTTAAATGCTACGCGCATTTTTTATTAGCTTCAAAGAAGAGTGCTTTTCAATTTGTTGGTGCAGAATCTAGATAATATGTATTTTATAATTATAACTATTCAGTTTTTCTGTACCAACAGTTTTGATTCATTAACTCCCCAAATTAACAGCCAAAGCATAAACAAAAGTTCGGCTATTGTTCCCGGTATTAATAAAATTGTCTCTATCGATCCGTTCGGAATGAGGAAATGTACGATAACTGACAATAACCCAAAAATAGTTTCAATTACAAACAGAACACCGAATACTTTGGGAATAAATCCCGACTTATAAATCAATATTCCAAGAGGAAGCACCCAGAGAGCAAAGAAAACCTGACCGATCACATATCCATGCTGATATGAATTATAGTAAAGCATCGCCAGGGATTGAAGCTGGCTGGAATTAAAAGCGCTCAGATAATCATTTCCGCTTAAAATGTATAGTGGCGCAAATTCGTTCTGAATATTAAACATGAGTAATACGCTCCCAGCAGCTGCAAATATGACCATTAACGCCGCCATATTTTTATTTACCGAAGCAAGCAGCTTATATAAAACCAGGGCAGTAAATAAATAACATACAGACATGAGGATATCACTTACAATCCCGACTCGATATAAGAATACATTTGACAAAATGTTACTGGCCGTTATAGCAACATCTGCCGGTACGAATAGCTTTTCACGAAAAAATATCTCCGCAAATAAACCGAATACCACCATCAGCAGGAAAAATAGACCCGCAAGCCGCGCAGTCTTTTTATTTGGAATCATCATTATACCCTTCTTTCATTATTTATTGTTTATTCAATTATCAACCATACAAATTCAAATAACAGGCTTAATTTTCCGGGTTATTCCACTTCCAGGCATACCATATAATTACTAACATACACACAACTTCTATAGTTGCAAAAAAATAATAATGAAGATATAGCGAACCACAACCAATGACAAATAGAATAGTAATCACGCTTGCAATGATGTTTGCCCAACGATTTGCTTTATACTTCAAAACCCTGGACAGGAAAATCATAGCAATCGGAATCTCCAATAATATTGCGAATACCAACATAATTTCTTGCGTGATTTTAAACGGTGTGTTTCCTGTCATTATGTCATTCAAGAATCCAGGCAGCATAAATGAACAAATATCTGCAAAAATCATACTCATCATTACAACTATCCACAGAGTTGAGAACAATACTTTTCTATCTTCTGTTCCGATAGTCTTGTTGTATGTATTCATTTTTATCTCCTTTATTTAAATTTTTATTAATTACTTTTTCAAGCTTCGCTGTGATGCCCCACAGTTGGGTCAGGTGTGAGCCATCCTCTCCAATACCCCTGTTTGCCGTTAGGCCTTGAAGTCGAAAAGTTGTTGTCCGGTCGTGTTTGCAAGTTTTTACGCCGCCAAGTTAGGGCTTCTACGCAGCATGGCGATCCCGAGCCAAACGAACCAGATGATGAGACCCAATCCATAAACAGACATCAGGTCAACCGAGGCCAGGACAACCGAGAGGATGCCTACTGCGCCAATCACTACGCCAAGGTAGTTCAATACCCTGGGAAGCTCCCTTACTCGTAAGGCTGTCCAACTTAGCAGCAGAAACCATAAGGCGTTAACTATTGTTTCCCCGCCGCCTCCGCCCAAACCGGTTTCCACAGATTTGAGCGTCGTCCAGACCGTTGCAGCTTGAGCCGGATTCTCGCCATATATTTTGACGACTGTGTTCAAATTGTTGATTGAGAGTGTGCCGATCACAATGACCAGGACGGCCCAGATCAGTCCGAAGGTGGTCACTGCCTGTGCCAGCGCAGGTGAGCCAGCCTTCAATCGCTCATGGAGCGCCAGTGACAGGAAAATCAGACACACGCCGAAGACCAAAAATTGGATTTGGTACCATAGGCTCATTAAAACCTGGTTGTCCGCAAAAAAAGTTACGGTCCGGCCAGGATCAAGATCTTCGAAACCGTAGCCTTTAGGGGCCAGTAAGGTTAAAAACACACCAATAGCCAGGAGGTTTGTTGCTGCCCCGATCAATGCGGCTATGCCGCCCATTTTCTGTAATTTATTCATTTTATATTCTCCTCGTATAATAGTTTTAGTAAGGTTTTTAGAGATAAATTTCCAGTTATAAACCTTACTAATTACCATAAATTCACTGGAAATATTGTTCCTTGATAATTTT
>JBAZGB010000123.1:0-4976 GCA_041653135.1 Eubacteriales bacterium
TCTGCTGGCAAGAAAGTCAGATGCCGGCCCCAGTCAGGAGATCAGGATACTGGCAAGGGAGAAAAACATACCTGTTATCCTTGTCGAAAGAACATACCTGGATAAAATGTTGCCCGGGATCGTACACCAGGGTGTCGTCGCCATAGGCGCCGCCAAGGGTTATCTTTCAATTGATGAATTGCTGCTTTCTGCAGGAGCGGAGCCTTTTTTATTCCTTCTGCCGGAGCTCAATGATCCGCGCAACCTTGGCGCAATTATCCGCACTGCTGAAGCAGCCGGCGCTCATGGTATAGTGATTGCGTCACATCGCAGTGTATCACTCACGCCGGCGGCTATTAAAGCTTCTGCGGGAGCATTTGAATATGTGCCTCTTTGCAGGGTAACGAACATGGTCCAAACAATAAAATATCTTAAGCAGAAAAATATTTGGATAGTAGGGGCGCATCCATTGGCGAAAGAAGTCTTTTGGGATTCCCGTCTTGATGGACCCGTAGCCCTCGTAATTGGCAGTGAAGGAAAGGGACTCGGACCCCTGATTAGAAAAAATTGTGATATTTTAGTTGGTTTACCGATGGTAGGCAGGTTAAATTCACTAAATGCTTCAGTAGCTGCAGCCCTGCTGGCTTATGAAGTATTCCGGCAAAGGAGATTGGCTGCTCATGGGAGAGCACCTGATCGTTGATGGTTATAATGTTATTTTTGCCTGGCCAGAAACTTCTGATGAATTAAAAAAAAACGGAATGGAAAGCGCAAGATACAGGCTCATCAACATATTAATCAACCATACCGCTTTAACCGGCATAGAAACAATAGTTGTTTTCGATGCTGCAAAGACAAAAGATTCACAGCATGAAGCTGAAAACGCTTTCGGCTTAAAAGTAATTTATACCATAGAAGGTGAAACTGCCGACAACCTGATTGAAAAACTCTCAAAAAAGCTAGCTGGGACGGGAACCGTTTATGTGGCAACGTCAGATGGGCTGGAACAGCGGATAATACTTGGGCTGGGAGCATTTCGGCTTACTCCTAAAGAATTGCTGACATGGGTTGAACGAGAAAAAAAAGATTCAGAAAGCTATTATATGAGAGGAACTCCGGTTGACGGTTATTTAGAGAAAAGCCTGGATGAAAACATTCGTTTGATTCTGGAAAAATGGCGTCGTAAAAGAAGTTAAATTGGATTTTTTCTTGACGGGGATTTTACCCTAAGTTATAATAGGCTATGCTTAAAGGGTCCGTCCAAAGGTAACTCAATAACTACACATTATTTAACTAACCGGTTAGGTTGGGATTAATTAAATTGGGGGGATATAGTGAATCTAAGCGTTCAAAGAGATATCGCTGCCTCTTACCAGTTAATGATTGATGAAGAAGTAGTTGAGTTTGCCAGAGAAGGTGATATTGGCGCCTTAGAGTTTCTAATCAATAAATATAAGAATTTTGTACGCGCAAAAGCACGTTCCTATTTTTTGGTTGGAGCAGACCGGGAAGATATTATCCAGGAAGGTATGATTGGTCTTTATAAAGCTATCCGCGATTTTAGGACGGACAAGCTCTCTTCCTTTCGTGCCTTTGCGGAACTATGCATTACCAGACAGATAATTACCGCCATTAAGACGGCTACAAGGCAAAAACATATTCCACTAAATTCATATGTATCCTTGAATAAACCTGTCTACGAGGAAGACTCTGACCGCACTCTATTAGATATTATTTCCAGTTCCAAAGTAGCAGATCCCGAAGAAATGATTATCAGCAGGGAAGAATATTATGATATAGAAGAGAAAATGGGAGAAATACTAAGCTCTCTGGAATGGAAAGTACTTATGTCCTATCTTGAAGGCAAGTCCTACCAGGAAATCGCCGAGGACTTAAAACGTCATGTAAAGTCAATTGACAACGCCCTGCAAAGGGTAAAGCGAAAGCTGGAAAGGTATCTCGAAAAACGTGAAGCATAAAAGGTCTGTAAACCGGTTGGCTGATCTACAGACCTTTTTTTAAGTTATTTATAGAGGTTAATAAATGACTTTGCGCTGGAAAACATTAATTGTCGCTGGTTCTATGCTTATTTGCATTGTCTTGGTTTTATTGAGGCTTTTGTAGCCATGACAAACGACCGGTCATACAGAAAGACCTTGCCTGCTGAAAAAGCCCTGGAAGAACTAAAAAACTGTTCAGGAATACAATTCGACCCGGCGCTGGTTAAAAATTTTCTGCAGATTATCAGAAATAATAACAAATAACAATTGACTTTTATTTGTTTCGTGCTTAGAATAAAATTAATTAAATAATGTAAAGCCTAGTTGAGTTGAGAAAGTTTAGAAGAGTTGAGATGAGCAAAGTTTTTTTGTTTTGGCCATAAAACTGATGTTCTTCTTGCGACACCGGTTTTTTTTTATTTGTTTTCATGGAGGTGAAAAACTACGTTAATTGAACCGGGGATAAACGATTATATCCAATTAAGCAATTTCTACAACCTGATTCCTGTCAGCTGTGAATTTACCGTTGATACTGAAACACCAATAACATTGTTCAGGAAAGCAGCTGACGGAAAACCGTCATTTCTTTTAGAAAGCGTGGAAGGAAAGGAAAAGATTGCCCGCTATTCTTTTATTGGCTTAGACCCGTCAATCTTATACAGCCATCTTGGCGATCAAGGCCAGATCAAAAATAGTTCAGGAGAAATTATTAAGAAAGCAACAGGAGATCCCTTCCAAATTCTAAATAATCTTCTCAGCGCCTACAAAACGCCTGTATCAACCGGAATGCCAAGATTTTTTGGTGGGGCTGTCGGCTATTTTGGTTATGAAATGTCCCAATGGCTTGAAAGGCTCCCTCACACAGCGGAAGCTGATCTTGATCTTTTTGACTGCAAGTTTATGTTTTGCGGAACAATTTTGATTTTTGATCACCTGCACCATTCGCTGCGTATCGTGGTTAACAACTTAATCAATGAACCGCCTGAGAAGTCCTATTCCCTGGCCCTGGAAAAAATTGAGCAGGTTTTTAAACAATTAAGTGCGCCCACTCCCGTTGAAAATGACTTTTTAACAGCTGAACCCGAAGAAAAAATAAGCGTATCAGGCATTGAAAGTAATATGAAACGTGAAGATTTTCTGAATGGTGTGGTTAAAGCAAAAGAATATATCAGAAACGGAGACATTCTTCAAGTCGTGCTTTCGCAGCGTTTCCGCCTTCCCTTTGAAGGAAATCCTTTTCAAACATACCGGCGTTTGCGTTCAATCAATCCATCTCCTTATCTTTACTATTTAAATTTCGGAGATCTGGTTATAGCCGGTTCTTCACCGGAAATGCTGGTGCGTGTTGAGGGAGAAGAAGTTGAAACAAGGCCGATAGCAGGAACAAGACCACGCGGCGCCACTCTCCGGGATGATGAACAATTAAGTCTGGAACTCTTAGACGATCCCAAAGAAAGAGCGGAACATGTTATGCTCGTTGATTTGGGACGAAACGACCTGGGACGTGTTTGCAGACCCGGTACAGTTGAAGTCCCTCAGTTCATGGAAGTAGAAAAATATTCGCATGTAATGCATCTGGTATCCGCTGTCCGCGGTAAACTTTCCCCAGGTCTTACAGCGTTTGACGCATTAAAGTCATGTTTCCCGGCAGGAACGGTTTCCGGAGCTCCCAAGGTGAGGGCTATGGAAATTATTGACGAACTTGAGCCGTCAAAACGGGGACCTTATGCCGGGGCTGTCGGCTATTTGGGCTTTAATGGAAATCTTGACTCTGCAATTACGATCAGGACTATTTTATTTCACCGGAACCATGCTTATATTCAGGCCGGAGCAGGAATTGTCGCTGATTCCGTGCCTGAAAAAGAATATCAGGAAACCGTTAATAAGGCACAGGCGTTATTTCAAACTATTGCTCTTTCACAAAAGGCAAGTATTCGTTAACACTATAGGCACGGCATTGTCACCGCTCACTCCAGTGCTCCACGCCGACATCAGCACGGCTCGCAAGTCGTTCGCTGTTGACAACACCGTGCCGCAGTCAGCATAAAAGGAGGTGGTTTAAGTTGCTGGTAATGATCGATAACTACGATTCATTTACCTTCAACCTGGTGCAATATTTCGGACAACTGAAGGTGGAAGTGGGGGTTTGGCGCAACGACCAGATTAATCTTGCGCAGTTGGAGGTAATAAACCCGACTCATATCGTTATCTCTCCGGGTCCGGGTTCTCCTGATCAAGCTGGAATTTCACTGGACGTAATCAGTCAGTTAGCCGGCCGGATACCCATACTCGGAGTCTGCCTCGGTCACCAGGCTATCGGCCAGGCTTTTGGCGGACGTGTAGTAAACGCCGGACGTTTGATGCATGGAAAAACATCCTTAATCCACCATGACGGCCGGGGGATTTTTACGGGCGTCCCTTCTCCGTTTCTGGCAACCCGGTATCATTCTTTGATGATCTCCAGCGAAGATCTGCCTTCCTGCCTCATGGTCAGCGCCTGGACTTCAGAAGGCGAAATTATGGGTTTGCGGCATCAGGAACTGCCCGTTGAAGGTGTTCAGTTTCACCCGGAATCGATTTTAACTGAGCATGGCCTCGATTTGCTGCGTAATTTTATTAACAACAATACAAAAGGAGGAGATAACGATGGCTCAGGAAATTTCAATAATCAAAGAGGCAATTGAATGCCTTACAGCCGGTAAAAACCTGACGGAGAGCCAGTCTGAAAATATCATGGAAGCAATCATGGAAGGCCAGGCTACTCCCGCGCAGATAGCGGCGCTTCTAGTCTCTTTGAGATTAAAAGGAGAAACTGTTGAAGAAATAACCGGTTTCGTAAAGGTAATGCGCAGAAAAGCAACCCGCATTAATACTAAATATCCGGTTGTTGTCGATACCTGCGGGACAGGCGGAGACGGCGCCAATACATTTAACATTTCAACCACCGCAGCTTTTGTAATAGCAGGGGCAGGAGCTCCGGTCGCAAAACACGGCAAT
>JBAZGB010000124.1:0-4970 GCA_041653135.1 Eubacteriales bacterium
TGGATATACAGATGGTTTCCTTGAGAGGCTTGCGAGGCCGGACATTGAAAAATACCTGTGCTGGGTCGCCAGTGACTATGAAGGCAGAAATGCTACTTTCCGCAGCAAGGCAGTTTCATTTATCCGGCAGTACATTGACTACATCCAGCTTGCAGAGTATCCACAGGCACCACAGAAGGATGTAAACCGCCTGATTTTTGAAGATGACATACCAAAGCGTGAGCGACAGGCAGACACTATGGAAAAGGTGAAATATGTGCCGGAGCCGGTCAGGATACAACTGGATGCATGTATCAGCGAGATTGAACCCGTGGATATGATGCCGGTATACATCCTGCTCCGGGAGAGTGGCTGGCGTGGAACTGATGTGCTGAACCTAAGATATGACAGCTGCCTGGAGTATCTGTGGAACAGCTATGAAAAGGAGTACATCCCCTATCTGTGTGGGGAGATAACCAAGACGGGGATCCCGCTTTTAAAGATTCCCATCCGCAAAGAAGTTGCAGATATGGTAAAAAAGCTTGCAGATGATGCGGTGGAGCGCAGCACGGATGAGAACAATCCAGATAAATACCTGTTCAATACCTATGATGGGCGCTGCAAGGGGCTTCCATTAAGCAAAGCGGCTTTTTCCGCAGCCGTGCAGGAGTTGATAGATAGGAAAGGCATCCTTGATGGAGATGGGAAGCCCTATCATTTCAAGGCTCATGCCCTAAGACACACGAGGGCTTTGGAGTATACGGAGCAGGGAATGCCGATTGGAATCATCCAGCAGATTCTAGGGCATTGTAGCCTCCAGATGACGCTTCACTATGCGAAGGTCTCTGAAAATATGCTGTACAGGAAATGGAAAGAGACGGAGAAACTGAATCTCCTGCACCTTGACAGCACCCCACCAAATACGCATATGGAAAAGCAGGAAGAAATCCGGTATGAATTTATCCGTAAGAACCTGGATGCTGTGAGAGTGCCTTTCGGGGTATGCTTCAAACTTTCAAAGGTGCCCTGCCGCCAACAGATAAACCACTGCCTTGACTGTGCCAACTTCTGCACCAGCCGGGACAATATCCCGGAGTATGAGAAAGAGATTGAAAGGGTTAGAGAGCAGCTGAAAATCAGTAAAATGCTTGGGCGGGGCGAATGGGAAGAAAAGAACCGAAATTATCTTGAAATCCTTGAAAAGATGCTGGCACGAATCCAGAAGGAAGGGCTGATCCATAAGAATGGAAGTCATCGGGAGGAATGCGATGGCTGACAAACTGAAAACACTTGAGGTCAATAGAAAGAAGCAGTCGGATGAGGCACAAAAAAAGGCTAAGGAGGCTATTAATCTGCTAAGCAAAGAAGAAAAGGCTATTAATTTCAGTAGTATTCACAAACAAAGCGGAGTGTCCAGAAGCTTTCTTTATGAGGATGCGGAAATCCGGCAGATGATTCAGGAACGCCGTTCCAGTGAAATTGATAGTGAGATGAACCGGCGTGCCAAATATGATAAAACATCACGCTCGAAAAACGTGATTATTGAAGCAAAGGATAAACGTATAGCAAAACTAGAGGAAGAAAACCGGAGACTTAAAGTCGAGTTGGAATATGTTCGGGGATTGCTATATGCAAAGGAGTAACTACAGCGGCTACATGTAGTCGCTGATAAAAGTACCGTAGTTTCGGGGCTTTCAGCCCCGTGACCACGAGTTTTGCAGAGGTGGTTTCTTCAATGAATACAGCACCCCAACTCAAAACAGCCGCCGAGTACTTTAAAGAAAGCCCCTGGCTGCAAGAAAAAAGAGTGAGTACCTTACTTAAAAGTGTACTTGCCGGAAAGACGAATTTCAATACTTTAGAGAAAGAACTATTTATCGTCGCCAGAGAACACTTAATCCAAGTGCTGGTCGCATCTTTAGAACACCTTGATCGGCCCATACTTTACTCGGCGGAACGGGAAAATTGGGAAGTAGATTGAAATAAAGGAACGTACCCTTGAAAGCCACCTTATTGGGAGTACTCAACTATTCAAGACGTTACTACAAAAAGCGCACATTAAGCGGAGCTTACGCATACACATTTTTACTGGACGAACTGCTCGGCATACCACCGAGAGCCCATGTTTCTCCCCAATTGAACGAAATAGCAGTAATTTTTGCCTCCGAACAAACCTACAGGAAGGCAGAAGAAACCTTAAAGACCACTTTGGGAGTGAGCATAAACCACGAAACCGTCCATCAGGATATCCAGGTGGCTGGTGAACACCTCAAGAAATGGGATGGGAAATAATGTCAATCTTATCGATATTTTTTACCTGTCAGGGCCGCCTACACCAGTAAAAGAACAGATACAAATTCGGGACGGTTATTGGGCCAGAAGGCAAACAGATGGTATGATTGAAAAAGATCCTGGGGATTGGTTACGGGCATCCTTGCCGGCAGCTTATGGACCCAATCAAAATAGCCGAGAACTGGCATTATTAATTAGTCGTCTCACTTTAGACTGGATTTTTTAGACATATTCTTGGTGAACCTCTGAGGCTTTTTGGGAACGGAGCCGTCAGGGGAGCCTTGACGACCGGTAACCCCACGCATGGTATAATAAAAGAAGCGACGGGTTCACTTGCTCTTTAAAACATGTTCCCGGAGCCACCCCGTCGGCATGGTTATAAGACCGTGCGTAGGGTTGGTAGTCAAGGCCGCCGCCCCTTATTGTTTTAAAACTTTTGGACCTTGATTGTGGCGTAAAATTTGTGACTTGGTTGAATTGCTTTGGGAATTATCGGGAACCACCCACTTTAACTTGACAGCATCGGCTTCACCTGGATGCTTGTAGAAATGTTAAATATCCCATAAAACATACTCAAGCGGAGGTGAAAACCAAATTATGTATTTTCTAGACGGTATGCTTTTTCCCTTCGAAATTTTTGCGGAAAATTTCAATAAGGAAGACAAAATTTATCAGATATTTTATAGGTGTATCAAGACTTTAAGGCTGTATTTCGTCCTGCGAAAGTTGAGGTGTGTCGTGAAACTTCCGGATAATCAGCAGGTTGAAACGTACCTGTAGCGGTAATTGCTCGTACGCCGCGAAGTCACAGGCAGGCGTTATTGGGGTGACCTAATGCGTCAAGCTGCCTGAAAAGCCATATGGCAAGGACGGGATGCAGGCCGTAGCGAAAGCGAACCAGTGGTGGCCTCGAAAACGCAGTTGCTGTTGGCGACCCTGCCTCAACAAGGGGAAGCCTGCTACCTGCCGTGAAGAAACGAGAACATGCAGCGGCAGGGACAGTCGTGGTGATTAAGGGCGGCATGTATCCAAGGTTAACCGGGAAGACACGAGAGACCTCTATGGACGGAAGTGGTACTTCCAAAGGCTGGATATAAGGTCCAAGCGGCCGAAATTTCAGACCTGTTCATAGAGGAGTCGGAGGCGCCCATACTATCAATGATGGCTGGACAGCATAACCAGTCGGAGAAAAGGGGCGCTGCTTCATCAATGTTTGCATGAAAGGGAGGATGGCTGATTGCCACGGCTAACACAGTCTTTTGAAAAAGTCCGCGACTTTCAACGCAAACTTTATATTAAGGCCAAGCAGGAGAAAAACTTCAGATTCTACAGTTTATACGACAAAACATACCGGAAAGATATACTTCAATGTGCATGGCAGCAATGCAGGTCTAACAAAGGCGCGCCGGGAGTGGACGGAATAAGCTTCAATACAATCGAACAAACCATTGGTGTTGAAATCTTTCTTTCAGAGATTGCAACAGAGTTAAAAAGTGGCGCTTATCGTCCTCAACCAGTTAAGCGTGTTTACATACCCAAACCAGATGGTAGTCAAAGGCCACTCGGCATACCCGTCATAAAAGACAGAGTTGTACAGATGGCATGTCTTCTCATCATACAACCAATATTCGAAGCCGATTTCTTCGACTGTTCATATGGCTTCAGGCCAAAACGCAATGCACATCAAGCCATAGCCGCCATCGCCGGGCACATTAAACAGGGATTTACTGCGGTATACGACGCCGATCTATCGAAATGCTTTGATAACATACCACACCATTTAATTTTGAATGAACTATCCAGGCGCATAGCAGATAAAAAGATTCTACGGTTAATCCGGGGATGGCTCACTGCGCCCATAATTGAACCGG
Source organism: Eubacteriales bacterium (assembly GCA_041653135.1). Classification (GTDB taxonomy): domain Bacteria; phylum Bacillota; class Desulfotomaculia; order Desulfotomaculales; family Nap2-2B; genus 46-80. Next base: position 4,143 of record JBAZGB010000124.1, read on the forward strand.
GTGGTCCAAGGCAAGGTAAAAGGAACTCCTGTGGTACGCCACAGGGGGGAGTAATTTCACCTCTTCTTGCCAACATAGCACTAAACAAACTAGATGCGGCTTGGTACCGACCCAGTGGTCCCTTTAAGAAATACAATGCGCGGTTGATAAAATACGCGGATGATTTCGTAATCTTGGCCCGTTATATTGGCAAACCCATAATTGAAGAGGTAGATAACATTATTTCCTCGCTGGGTTTGAAACTGAATGAGAAGAAAACCAGCATAATCGACCTTAAAGCTGGTGACGCTCTTAACTTTCTTGGTTTCGACATCAGACTTAGGCGTGGTAGCGACCACGTATTTCTTAGACCGTCCGCCAAGGCCTGCGCCAAGTTAAGGGAACGTCTCCGTGAAATCATCTCCCGCAAGCGTCTTTACCATGGAATTGACGGCATTATGACTGAGATTAACCCTGTACTTAGAGGATGGAAGCAATATTTTCGGATATGTAACTTAAGACGTATATTTAGTAAACTGGATTTTCTGATTACTGCCCGTTTTTACCGGGTTTGTCGCAAAACCAGTCAGCGTTTGAGTAAGATTTTTAAACCGGGAGTCTTTGTCACCCTTAGAAAATTAGGGTTGTACAGCTTGTCTGTTGACTGACCTGCGAATGTCTTATATGAATGGTGTCGGATAGCCGTATGAGGGAAAACCTCACGTACGGTTAGATGAGGGTCTTCTGGTATTCTGAATACGGTCGGGCTAATGAGGCACTCCCAGAGGAAACGGGGAGAAACTGATAGGCTTGGCCTAAGTTCTTTATACCTGAGTCTACTCTACTTAT
>JBAZGB010000125.1:0-4670 GCA_041653135.1 Eubacteriales bacterium
ATTTTGCTGCTTCTGGACTGTCTATGAATACAAGAATGCAGTAATGGCGCGGCTTTTAGCCAACCCATATTTATCCAAAGGGATGTTTTGGCTAATTATGAGCTTTGGGAGGTGAAAGTTGGGTTAATAAGAATACTGAATAGTTGACAGTATATTTTTCTTAAAAGGGGGTTGGAAAAGTGCCTGTACAAAACTTTAAATGCGGTAATTGCGGGAAAAGGTTTAAATGCTGGTAACGGGGCCGGAAAAAGCAGTCGCCTGTCCTTCCTGCAAAAGCGTTGAAGTTGAACAGCTTGACGGCAAAAAGACTTTCTTTAATTCTGGAGACCCAACTGATATCCTTGTTGCATCAGAACCTGATAGAAGAGGATATGTCGTAAAAAGCTATAAATACGATGATGATACGCTATCCGGGAAGCCAAAGGAAGGCGGGTGAAGATAGCGTTCATAAAAGAGCCGTAGGCTCTTCCATTAAAATAAAAATTACTATACCAATATTTGGTTTAAAATATACAAAATGCTGATAAGGGGACTTTTGAAGTCCCCTTATTTTATTAAGGTACAGGAAAATGGTATTTGCGCAAGATATTTTTATATTTGATAGCTGGTTAAGTTATATAAGCAATAAGAATATTGAATAACTACGATAAATAATTTATAATTAAAATACGAATAATTAGTAAGTTAAAAGGGGTTGAAGATCTGCCTGTAAGAAATTTTAAATGCGTTAATTGCGGGAAAAGGTTTAAAATGCTAGTAACAGGGCCGGAAAAAACACCTGAAAAAATATACTGTTTTCATGGGCAACGGCGCCCTTTACGGTGTGGCCGGTCTTGCCAGCCCCATTGAGGATGTATTTCCTTCATTTGATCTGCCTCAATATTCGAGGGTGACACTTCTTCCTTTTGAAGGGAAGATCATTTATGACAGCTTGTTGTATACTGTATACCTGCAATGTTACTTTTGGCAGCGGCTCACGGAGGGGATTTAACGAAGAGTATCGGGAACTGAAACATAAAGACGGGATCATCGCCACACTATAAAATGCTGGTTTAGTGAATACTTACAATAAATGAGCTCATAAGTAGATAATGTTAGATTATTCACACAAATGTATAGTTATATGTAATTACGATTGCCAATCCTAATATTGTATTAATATTAGTTTGCTCTTATCAGTATTATGCTAGTAAAACGGAACAAGAAGAGTATGACAGTATTGCTATAATCTGAATTCCTTTTTAAGTATGCATACCGACATATAATTGGATGAATAAAACAAGCTTTACATTAACATAATATTATAAGAATCTCCATAAAGGGGGGCAACTTAATGATCGGTACAGTTAAATGGTTTGACGCGGAAAAAGGTTTTGGTTTCATTGAGAGAGAAAGCGGAAATGATGTGTTTGTGCATTTTTCAGCAATCAAGGCAGAGGGTTACAAGTCACTCGAAGAAGGTCAAAGAGTTGAATTTGATCTGGAAAAAGGACAACGCGGGCCCCAGGCCGTAAATGTAAGGTTATCATAGAAAAAAAGAAAATTATAAATAATAATCGGCATTATCAACGATATTGTGATTTTGTCCTGATTAACCCACCTGGTTTTTAACGCAGGTGGGATTTTCCTTCTCTGGGAAGCAAATTGAAATATGCTTTACCTGTTTTATTTAGTTAGTCTATTTAAAACGAAATCTTTCAACATTAGCAGTGAAACATTTTTGCGATAATCTTTAGTTGAACGAAGATCATCAATAGGATTAATAAGATTTCCATACTGTTCTTTTATTTTATCGACAGCATCAGGAAGTTCCTTTTTATTAATACTTTTCAAATATGATTCACTTTCAAGACTTCTTACAACGGTTGGCGAAACAGCTCCAAAAGCAATTTTCACTTCCTGGACTTCCGTATCATCTGTTTTCGCCAGTGCAAAAAACGACGTTTTGGAGATAGTATTTGATCTCCCCTGACCAACTTTTCTATAGTAAAATCGGTTATAATCCCCAATTGGAATCGTGATCTGCTTCAGTATCTCCCCCTGCTTGAGAATATTTCCCCCCGGACCTGTAATAAAGTCGTTTATTCCAATTGTACAGGTACTGCTTTTAGAAACAACCGTAACTTTTGCATCAAGCGCATATAACATCGGCAGGGTATCCCCCGCTGGCGAGGAGTTGCATATATTACCGCCTATTGTACCAATATTGCGTATTGATGGAGAACCTATTTGCGAAACCGGGAGTTTTATATAAAAAGGAACCCTCTCATCCTCAAGTATTTGTGTAAATGTTGCAGAAGCGCCAATCTTAAGGGTATTATTATCCATACTTATTCCCTGCAGCTCTTCTAAATGCCCAATAAATATTACATCTTCCGGAAAATCAGCCACCGTTCCGCACCAGGCTTTATATCTGACCATAAGATCGCTTCCGCCGGCGAATACTATAGTGTTTTGTACACTCCTGATTTCCAATGCGTCATGCAGTGTCAGAGGTCTAAAGGCTTTTACCATAAACCCTTCCCTTCTTTGGAAGCAGATAGTACCGCATCTATGATCATGTTGTATCCGGTACACCTGCACAGGTTTCCCTCCAGGGAAATGCGCGCCTCTTCTTCTGAAGGGTTAGGATTCAATGAAAGAAGAGCTTCGGCTGCCAGAATCATTCCCGGTGTGCAAAATCCGCACTGTACGCTGCCTGCTTTTTCAAAGCTCTCTTTTAGTATACTGAACTTTTCAGTTTCTCTATAACCTTCTATGGTTATAATGTCCCTGCCTTCAAGCATCGCGACTGCGACAAGGCAGGAATTCACAAGCCGGTTATCCAAAAGAACAGCACAAGCTCCACATTTGCCTTCGCCGCATCCTTCTTTTGTGCCGGTAAGCTGAAAATCATTTCTCAGCAAATCAATCAACCTGCCTAAAGGGTTTGCGGTTATACTTTTCTGTTGTCCGTTCAGCATAAATTTTACGTTAGCTAACTTTCATCAGCTCCATAATATATTCCGGAGTAACCGGGATTTGCTTCACATTGCATCCAACAGCGTTTTGCACTGCCAGAGCCAGCGCAGGGGCCGCTCCTATCAGTGTAAGTTCTCCCAACCCCCTGGCTCCATAAGGCCCGCCTTCAAAGGGATTATCTATAAGTTCATTTTCTATTTTAGGAAAGTCAACTGAAGTTGGTATTACATAATTATTGAAACTGTCCTGAAGGATTCTGCCATTTTCCACATTTAGCGCTTCCAAAGTTCCAAACCCAAGTCCCTGAACTATTCCTCCCTCTATCTGCCCTTTTACAATCTTCTCATCTATCGGATTGCCTATATCATATACGGACCATATTCCATTAACTTTTATCTCATAGGTTACAGGATCAATCTCAACTTCGACGACATTGGCGCCCCAGGAATATTCGGGGTACGCGTTTCCCTGAAGCTTATCATTGTCCCAGTGTAAATTTTTCGGATACTCGTACTCTTTAATAACTTCAGGTTCTTCTTCATCCCATCTCTTTCTCATCTCGTCAGCGCACATTTGAAGAAGTTTTCCTGCAATCATCACAGTTCTTGAAGCAACTGTAGGTCCTGAATCAGGACAACAATAAGTATCCGGATACTTATGTTTGATTTGTTCAACAGGAATACCCAAAGCCCTGGAAACAATTTTCCTGAGAGTTGTTAAAGAACCCTGACCTATTTCAGTGCTTGAGGCAAATATTTCTACTGTATTATCTTTGTATTTCTTTAGCCTTACCTTAGATTTGATCAATTTTTTCTCGCTGTCCCCGGTAAAGCCGCAGCCATGAAAAAAAATAGAACATCCTATACCTCTTAACTTATTTTTCCTGTCCGAAAACAACTTGCGCTTTCTTTTATAAGACGATTTTTTCTCGATGACTTCCGCTATTTCGTCAAGCTTTATTTCACTATTAAACAGTCCTCCTGTAGACGACGTATCCCCTTTTTTCAAAAAATACATTTTCTTTAATTCAAGAGAATCCATATTTAATTTTTCCGCGATATTTTCCATATGCATCTCAATGGCAAAAAAAGCCTGAGGCCCGCCAAAACCTCTAAAAGCCCCGGTTACAATATTGTTAGTCGCATAGGCTCTGGAAGTTACCTTCAGATTTTCAACATTGTACACTCCGCATACCGAGAAGCTGATTCTTTGAAGTACTACACTGGAGAGTCCCGCATAAGCGCCCGCGTCAGTTTTGATATCAACTTCCCTTGCTGTTATTCTGTTATTATCATCAATGTAGCTTCTTATTTTGATTATAGAAGGATGCCTCTTGAAAGAAGCAATGAAATCCTCCTGCCTGTCAAAAACTAACTGGACCGGTTTCCCTGTCTTTATAGCTGCAAGCCCCGCGTGAACTCCTGGAATTGAAGGGTAGTCTTCCTTCCCTCCAAAACCTCCTCCTGTTGGAAGTTGAACGACCCGTATTCTGTCCTCCGTCCATCCGAGAGCCTGCTTCAAAGCACCTTTAACGTAATAGGGACATTGCATAGAACCATATACAGTTACACAGTTGCTTTCATATACTGTTGCCGCTGACAACATTTGAACCAAGTCTGCCAGAGATAAATGGCCACAAAAAGACAAGACTAAATGGACCAAAACCCACGGAAATAAATAAACATAACATAAAAAATGGCTACCTAATA
>JBAZGB010000126.1:0-4527 GCA_041653135.1 Eubacteriales bacterium
ATGTCGGTCATTTCAACGTGGAAAAAACAAGAGGCGGATCTGTTCGCAAAAATCAAAGAGAGATTTATTGAACCTCACTCAACATTGATCATAACCTCTAGACAGTAACGGCCGGTCAAATAACCAGCCCACTTTTCTTTAATATTTTCGTTTGTGTTAATTCAATTCCTTATGTTCTCCGGTTACCAGGTAAATTACCTCCTCGCCGATATTTGTGGCGTGGTCGGCTATTCTCTCCAGGTAACGGCAGACATGCAAAAGATAGGTGGACTGCATCACTACTTCCGGATTTTCCATCATACAGTTGATCAGTTCCCTGAATACCTGGGCAAAAATAAAATCCACATCATCATCCAAAGCGCACATGGCGCTGGCTTTTTCTATGTCGCTGTGGACATAGGCGTCAAGCCCGTCCTTGATCATCCGCTGAGTTAAGCTGGCCATCTGCGGAATATACTCAAGCGGTTTGACTGTCAGGGTTTGGCCGCTCAAACACATGGTGGAGCGTGCAATATCCACGGCGTGATCCGCCATCCGTTCCAGGTTTAATAAAATTTTTATACCCGTGATAACTATTCGTAAATCCCTGGCAATAGGCTGCTGGGTAGCGATTATCTTAATGCACTTCTCTTCTATTTCAAGAAACAGCTTATCAATCATATCGTCCCCCATAATAACCTGGGACGCCTCCGTCACATCCACCTTGACTAAAGAATGGACAGAATCGTAAACAGCCTGTTCTACAAGGCTGGCCATGCGTAAAATATCCTGCTGCAGTTCTTTTAACGCTTTATCAAAAGCGCCGCGGGTACTCATTTATAGAAACACTCCTTTAACCAAACCGTCCTGTAATATAATCCTCTGTACGCTGGTCCTTGGGACGGGTAAAAATCTCGTCTGTAATGCTGAATTCGACTATCTCACCATTTAAGAAAAAGGCCGTGATGTCGGAAACCCTTGCAGCCTGCTGCATATTATGGGTGACTATGACAATCGTATAGTCCTGTTTTAAAACCTGGATAAGTTCCTCCACCTTCAACGTGGAAATCGGATCAAGAGCCGAACTTGGCTCGTCCATCAACACTACTTCCGGCTCGATGGCCAGTAAACGGGCAATGCATACTCTCTGCTGCTGCCCTCCTGACAACCCCAGGGCTGATTTAAACAACCTGTCCCTGATTTCGTCCCACAGGGCAGCGCTCCGCAAACTGCGTTCCACAATTTCATCAAGCCGGCTTTTGTTCCTAATTCCATGAACGCGCGGCCCGTAGGCCACATTATCATAAACAGACATTGGAAACGGATTGGGCCGTTGAAAAACCATCCCCACCCGCTTGCGCAGAGCCACTACGTCAACCTCCGGACGGTATATATCCTCTTCGTCAAGGAAAACGGACCCTTCAATGCGCACTCCTTCAATTAAATCGTTCATCCTGTTTAAAACCCTTAAAAATGTTGATTTGCCGCATCCGGAAGGACCAATCAACGCTGTAATCCGGTTAGTTTCAATTTCCAGACTTATATCTTTTAAAGCTTGATAATCAGTGTAAAAAAGGTTTAAATCCCTGGCGAGCATCTTGATCTTTTTCATCTTTACGTCCAACCTTTGGTGATAATTTGGAGCGTCTTGCTTTGATCATTTTACCCCTTCTTTTCATCAATCGGAAGGGTAAAAGTAAACTTGCTGCCCTTGCCAACAACGCTTTCCACTCCTGTTTTGCCGCCGTGCGCCCTGATAATGTGTTTAACAATCGCCAAACCAACACCAATGCCGCCCAGTTCCCTGGAGCGAGACTTTTCTACCCGGTAAAAACGCTCAAAAATTCTTGGAAGGTTTTCCGGCGGGATGCCTATCCCGGTGTCTTCCACGTCAATTCTAACATTTCCTTCATTAGCGCCGGCCCTTATTGTTATCCGTCCACCGGAAGGTGTGAATTTTACAGCGTTGTCAACCAGGTTGATCAGCACCTGCGCCAGCATATCCGGATCACCCCTGACCACGGGAAGTTCCGCGGGCAGTTCTGTGACCAGTTCCAGGTTTTGTTCCTTTGCCTGGGCCTGGAACATTACTATCGCCTTGTTTACCGTATCCAACAGCTGGACGGACTGCCAGCGGTGGACTACCTGCCGTTCTTCAATCTTGGAAAGGTTCAGCAGATCATCAATCAGCCTTGTCAGTCTGGCCGTCTCCCTGTTGATAATTTCTAGAAAGCGGCGGATGGTTGCCTGATCTTCAACCTTTCCCTCCAGGAGGGTTTCCAGAAAACCGCGAATTGAAGTAAGAGGCGTCCGAAGCTCGTGGGAAACATTGGCGACAAATTCTGTGCGCATGTCTTCAAGTTTTTTACGCTGGGTAATGTCGTTAAATAAAACTACTGCGCCCCCTTTTTGGCGGCTGTGCCCCTGTAAAGGGGTTGCATTGACATAAAACACTTTAGGCTCCGGATAGATAAGCTTTATCTCCTGGCTGACCGGCTTTTCCGTTCTTAAAGCCTTTTCCAGCAGGCGCTCAACGTCATAATTACGGATTACACCAAGTATGTTTTTCCCCTGGCTGGCCTTCTGGCTAATTCCAAAAACCTTCTCGACAACAGGATTGACAAATAAAACCTCGCCGGATTTATTGACTGCAATAACCCCGTCAGCAATGCTGTCCAGAATAGCCCTGGCCTGGTTCCTGGCTTCCGTGATCTCATCAATGGTGTTTTTCAGCTGGCGGGCCATATCGTTAATGCTTCGGGCAAGTTCTCCAAATTCGTCGTCAGTGTATATGCGCAGTTCCCTGTCCAGGTTCCCGCGAGCCATCTCCCGGGCTGTGGAATTGACCTCTTCAAGCGGTTTTATGACACGCTTCCATAAAAACCAGCCAAAACCTATCGAAAACGGTATTATAATAGTCAGCGCGCCCATCAGGTTAAGCCTGTTGGCGATGTATAGATCAAAAAGGCCGTAAAAAATCAGCAGTACGATAACAAAATAGGCAACCGGCCGCCAAATGATTCCTTTGATTAAAAAGATCCTTTTTGCCATTATAATTTTTCTCTGAAGCGGTACCCAACGCCGCGGACTGTTTCGATAAATTGCGGCGATTCAGATACCTGTTCCAGCTTTTGGCGAATATGCCTTATATGCACATCAACTGTACGCGAATCGCCTATATAATCATACCCCCAAATGTGCTCCAAGAGGTATTCGCGCGAAAAGACCCGTCCCGGTTCACGGGCCAAAATACACAAAAGCTCAAATTCCTTGGGGGTCAGATCATACTTAACACCGCTCACTGTAACAGAAAACCTTTCCGGATCAATTATCACCGGACCTCTGGTAAACTGTCCCGAAAGGCTGCCTGGTATTTTAGCGTCCCGGCGCAGCCTGACTTTGACCCTGGCGACCAGTTCCCTTGGACTGAAAGGCTTTGTTACATAATCATCAGCGCCCATTTCCAAACCAAGAACCCTGTCTATTTCCTCAGTGCGGGCACTGAGTATAATCACAGGAATCCCTTTTGTATCAGGGTCAGAGCGTAAAGTCCGGCAGACCGATAGACCATCCTGCCCGGGCAGCATCAAGTCAAGGATTATAAGATCAGGCTGCTCTGAAGATACCTTTTTAAGAGCAGCATCCCCGTCACCTGATGCAATCACCTCGAAACCTTCCCTTTCGAGGTTAAAACGGACGAGTTCCACTATATGCTCTTCGTCGTCCACAACCAGTACCTTGGGCATTGCTCTACCCCCTTAAAAAGGGCTTTAAACCGTATTGATGCTGCGGAACACAATATTTTCTAAAATTTACTGTTTGTTGTTTTTGTTGTCGAGGAATTTTATCATAAAAAATCTGTATTGGCTATATTATTCTTAAAATTTAATCAAAACCACACAGAAACATAACATTGAAAAGTGGCGGCTAAAGTCGCTGGCTTCGCACCTTAAGTCCGGTTACCGGCGCGGTAATTTTTACCTTGTTCAAATAAAGTCCCCCTTTTTTTGGTTTGTTTTTACAGCTATAAATGCTCCAGAAAATACTCCCAAGGGTTTTGATCAGGATCCTGATCCCTGAAGTCTGCCGGAGAGGTTATTTCCTTCCCGGTAACTTCGTTGTATAAAGGAAATACATTTCTTTCCGGTTCTCCAAGCGCTTCACTGATTATGCGAAGACTCAAACCGGAAACAGAGACCTTGTTCTTGATAATCCTATTCAGGTATGTTGGGTGCATTCCGATTCTTTCAGCGAATTCCAGTTGCGTGATGCGTAAATTCTTTGTAATGTAATAGCTTATATTGTTCCCCAACTTGTAGCGTTTACGGGACTTATCAATTGGCGACATACTGTCTTTATTCAGTCCTCCCTTGGAATTCTTTACTTATAGTATGATATATTTTTACTTTTACATATGTAAATATGGTTATATGATTAGCTCAGAAAATCTTCCCTTCCTCTCTAAAACGTAGTATAATGTAAAAAATATGGTAAAAATGGGAGGAAAAATATGGCTAAACAAGAACCAATCAGCCTACTAGAATTTCA
>JBAZGB010000127.1:0-4501 GCA_041653135.1 Eubacteriales bacterium
CACTTGTCATTCATTCTCGCAAAGGACTGAACGCAGTAATTGCATTTCAGGTTACAGTATTGAGACGGTTCGATCTGGATAGCATAAGGAGCTACCAAGGGAACGACATCTGCGAGAATTGAGCGGTTTTCATTGTAATGTGGTTTTATGGTTGACACGTTACCTCCCTATTCCAAGCTCTTGAACATATTCTGCCCAGTCTTTATCTTTATTAACAATATTGATATATTTCCCTATCTCTCGCAATGACTCATCCCATTTTCCGAGAAGATAATAGCACCGGTAGAGATAATAATGAGCAAGCGCATGGTTCTCGTACATCTGGATAACTTGCTTGAACACCTTGATCGCGGTTTCGTAATCGCCGATTCGCATTGCTCGGTTTTCAACAAAATTTACCCGCAGGTTCATCTTATAGATTTCCCTTGCCACATATTCAGGTGTGTATCCTGGCGTCTTAATAAAATAGTTTGAGAAATCCATGTCCCCGAGCTTGATGTCGTCCTTAATGTACCCTCCTTCAACGCAAATATCATAGAGCCTCGTCCCCTTAATAGGGACTGCGGCAGAAAACGTACTCCAATCAAGATCGGCTTCCTGAACCCATTTCAATGTTTCTGCTCGATGGTCATCTGTTTCCCCAGGAAACCCCATGACAAAGACAGATGTTACCCAGAATCCATACTTGCGAAGAATCTGTATTGCCGCTTTTGCATGGTTGAGATTTACGGGCTTATCAACCATCTTATTAAGGATTTCCTGGGAACCGGACTCAATGGCAAGGACTACCCTCGACACCCCTGCCGCTTTCATCAATTCCGCCATTTCTTCATCAATAAATGCCACAGAAACGCCCTGCAATAGTTCGAGGCGAAGGTTGTATCGTGCCAAAGCCCGAAGCACGCTTTTTGCCCATTTCCTGTTGGCCAAGAACTGGTCATCACAAATCGTCATGACGTTCATCCCATACTCTTTTATGAGAAATTCGACATGCTCAACAATCTTTTCTACACTCGTAAATCTCATTTTCCGATCTTCATGCCGGGACCGATAGCAAAAAGCGCATTTATAGGGACATCCTTTCGACATCACCATGAAAAACCTTTTCTGGTCCTTTATTTCATCAGTGTATGGGGAGAACTCTTCCCGCATAGCGTAATCGTCTGGATTAATAAAGCTGTAATCGAGGGCTATGATATCGTCAAGGTTCTCGACGACAGACTTTTGTGGAACACGGTCTTCTTCAATAGACCACCGCGTTATCCATGCGGGGCTTTGTGAAAGGTAAATATAGGGGAAGTCGCTTAAAAGGATTTCCCTCAGTGGAATTTCTCCTTCATAGAAGCAAACTGCATCAATCAATGGTTGTTCTTCGAGTATTTCTTTTGCAACCGGGATGGTAGCGGCGCCACCAATGACAATAATCAGTTTTGGAAATAAGGCATGAATGAGTATAAGGATTTTATTGAGATGGGTATAAGAATTGTCAAAAGTCATAGTTATCCCAACAATATCAGGATTTGAATTAACTAAAATAGCCGAAAGTTGGCGTACGTAATCGTCGTGGATATTGCAATCAAACAATGTGATGTCTGCGACGTCCTTGCAGTATGTGGCTATTGAAAGCGTCCCATATGGAAGTGCCGGATAGCTCCTCATTTTTGTCGATGGCTTCCGTTCGTATTTCTCGCCCCAACATCCGGTTTTTGTTTCGTCGGTATTTTGAAGGTAGGGAAGGACAATTAAGAGGACTCGTTTTTTCATAACCCACCCATCTCCAGCCGGACATATGCTCGAATAGCATCGATGTCCATTTTTTGATTATCGGTTCTTAAATCGAGAGACTTCACATACCGCTTCAACAACTCCTTCCTTGGAACTAATGTTCTTGGCTCTTGATAATTCCCAAGCCCCTGAAGGAATTTAATTTCTTCTGCGGTCGTCCATCCAATGGGTTTTGTGGTTTGTTTTCTCATTTCTATTCCTTTTTAATGTGGGGCGGCCATCACACCGCCCCGCTCGACATGGTTATCATTTTACCGCACAAAATTTCAGCAAGGTTTTGGCTTGCCCCTGCCCATAATAGATCACCTCCTCTCGCTTGGTATGCAATATAAAACTGCCGCCTGTCCCTGGTAAGCATGCACCCGGAACAGTAATGAGTAATCTTTTAAGTTTTCATATACAAACATGGGTATCTTCCATAGTCCATCCCGGGAATGATATGTTGTTATGCAAAGAATCGGACGGTGTTCTTGGAGGTATTCCTTGTTCGCTTCGAGGGACTGAAGTTCGTATCCTTCGGCGTGAAGCTCGATGTAGTTATATGGCTTATTGAATACGTGAACATATTGTCGCTTCCTGAGATCCGCAAGGGTTGACCCGGGATGCTCGGAAAAATACCTATCTCGTATCCGTATAGCAGCGAGAACTTCTGGAATTTTATATCGCAAATTCAGTAATGGCTTATGCACCCACAGGCTTTCTTCGATTCTCATTTTTTTCCACGTTAAAAAATAATGATAATGTATTTTGGAAAGATGATCTGCGAAGAAATGTTGTGCAACAATCCTTACTGTTTTTTGATCTTCTTTGGAATATTCTCCTGAAAAAAATCCATTATGAATATTGGCTTCTGGGTATGCTTCAATAATATCCCAAACCGGAACAACATCCATCCATCCCAGTTCACGTAGGCGCATTGAAATTGGAAGAATTCTTCTGTGTCTGGTTTTTGACCGGACTTTAATGTGGGAGAAATATGGCTCTATAACGCAACAGTGGGCGACGAGGCACGTTGCTTTCCACTCTTTTTTAACGCCAGCATATTGAATCTTTTTATCAAGAATTTTTAGGATAGGGATGTTTAGTTCTTTAAAAATTTCCTCGGCTAGATGTCCAAGATTTCCGTAGCCATATAGAATAAGCGGTTTATTAACTTTTCGGGGTTGAAGTGTTTTCATAATCTTTTTAATATTTCCTCGGAATATTGATCAATATCGTCTGGGGCTCCGTAAGTAAGTTGGCCGCACTTCCGGCATGGCTTAAAAAAATCTCGGTACGCAATTAGGTGGGCCTTCCGTATCATCGTTAATGGATGCCCCTGCCAAATGCTTTTAAAGCTTTCTTTTGCCAAATCGCCCAAAATCATTCCATGCTTCCAATCCAAGAAGCAAAGACTCACTGTGCCGTCTGAATTAATTGCAAGAGAGTAAAAGATATACGGACAAACCCAAACTTCCTTAATTGGCTGACCATAGATACCAATGTTCCCAACCTTACCGACATCAAACTCCGGCCAGCAAGGAGACAAGTATTCAATGAATGCCCTATCTGCATCTTGGAAGTCATTATAAAAAATTTCCCGGCCTAAATTATCAAGGTGATCACCGATGATCTTTACATAGATTTTACAGCTTCCTTTGTGGACAATAAAATTACAGACCTGATCACGGTATTCCTCTGTATAATCACTGGGAACTGAGATGAAGATTTTATCAAGACCAGCATCAACCAGCTTTTTTCCGAGCTTTGGAGTCAAGGCAATACCGTTTGTTGTCGTGTCTATCTGCCCAAAGCGGCCAGAATCTTTTGCATACTGAATCATTTTTGGAAGATCGCGGTTCAGAAGTGGCTCTCCATCCTTGTATAGCCGCAAGGTCTTTATGGGGTCCGGCATCTCACATAGGTCATCGATGATCTTTTTATAGAGATCAAAATCCATTAACTGTGGCTTTTTATACTTCAAGGCCTCACCTGAACCTGTCGGACACCACTGGCATTTCGCATTACAGATATCCGAGGGGTCAAGAAATACAAGGTAGGGCGTGGACAATGGGATAACGTCCTGAAGGAGAGTTCTGTTCTCTAGACCAATCCTCGGCTTTATTTCTGCCATTATTTTGCCGATGCCTTCTTTACCGATACCAGTTCCGGTTTCGCTGGAGGGAATGCGATGGCTTTCTTTACTTTAGTAACAATCTTATCCCTCTTAAGGATCAGCCCTTGCGCCATTTTAAAGCAGTAATAAGAAATAACTACTAAGAGCGATATAAGAAAGATTGTAACTGCTGCTGAAAACACAAACTGCGATACTATTGATAAATATGTTTGCATTGTCATAATTATTCTCCTTAAATATTATTTTTGTCTTTCAAAAACCTCCACTAATTCGTGATACAGAAGGAGGCAGAAATTGGCCGGAACGAGAGAGTTATTGTCACAACTAGATGCATTCCATGCTTTCTGTGCGATTTTAATTTCATCGTCACCGGTAATTCCATTTTCAGATAAAAAATTTAAAAACTCTAATGTGTCCACGGGTGACTCCCCATTTGTGATGTGGTAGGAAGATATCAAAGTGTTTTGATATTGTCAAGAAATATTTTCATTAAAAATTAGAATTTTTTTCATTGACAACATAATTAAAATAATGTAGTGGTAAAAACCATGAAAATAAATATACAAAAACTTGAGAGAGAAAGAAAGCGATTTGGTGAAA
>JBAZGB010000128.1:0-4441 GCA_041653135.1 Eubacteriales bacterium
TATCTCCGTCGCATTGGTTAGTGTCAAACTTGCCGGGTATACGCCGCTGGGATGATCCCACAAATACACATAAGTTCCGGTTGTTCCGGTAGCCGTGATTTCACCGGCCAAAACCGTGCCCGGATCGTCCGCATCGACAATCGTATAATTGCCTAGTGTCAGGTCCAGTGCCGTATAACTGCCCGGCATGAACCGGATCACGAGCGGGTTCGCCGCCGTCCAGCCAGGGATCGCTTCGTACGCATCAATCAATGCCTGGATCGTCGCCGAGGACTGGCTCGAATAGACCGCGACCACGTTGGACCCGTGCAGTCCGGTCCCGTTCACCTCAAAGCCCGTTGCATTGACCAGCCGATTTGCCACGATCTTGCTGCCGGCCGGTGCATTCAAATTCAAATCGCCGCTGGATGAAGTGACGTTCGCATCCGTTCCGTCATGGATGAGTTGCACATATTTGTTGAGGTTCCCATTTTGTGTAATGACTGCCTGATCCGAGACGAACAGCCCGTACTTGGCAGCACCACCCGAAATAGGCGGGGCGTAGAATGCGAACGCCGTTCCCTGCGCTAAGGGCGTCGTGCCGTCCGTTGTGATCTTGGAGGTCGCATTGACGGCCGTTACAATGCTCGTAAACGAACTTCCCTGAAATAACCCCTGCCCAAGCACGCCCGTGCCCTGATTGGCGGTCCCCGTCACGTCGGCCTTGCCTTCCACCCCGATTGTCGGAAACACCCCGGCGGCGGTATCGGTCCCCCATCCTAGCACACCGACCGCGTGCCCCGCTCCGGCCGCGGCGGACCCGGTATTATTCACCTTGCCGATGATCCCGACAGGAATCGTATTGGTCGCGAAGGCCCGCGTGTAATTCATAAAGAGAGGAGAATCAAAGGCTGGCGAATATCCGTCAATCGCAGAATAAGCGGTATAGGTTCCACTGACCCGCTTTGCGATAGACAGCGGATCAGAAGGAACCAAAACGCCGTTGGTTTTTGACCAAAGCTGCGTCGTGTCGCCGTATACACCAAAACAGATGCCGCCAAGCATCAGCATCACGGCAAGAATCAAAGCTACATTTTTCATATCAAGCCTCATGGATTAAACGCCGGTATGTGGTTTACAGACAGGCGGTGTCCTGCCGTGTCCGCTTAGGTTTTGAATTTCTCGTTCGTAAAGTCCTGTCTGCGCATTCGATTCTGGTATCATTTCATAATTCGCATAGACCTTGGCGCAGAGCAGGCGAAGCACAGCTTCCTTGTAAACATCATCAAGAAGGATCGTATTCAGGTCTGACGGATGTTTCTGCGGATAATAAACCGTATAACTGACGGCCCCGGTCGGTGTTGGAGTGATGTAAATCCGGCTGCCGTAAACGACATAGCCATAGCCGCTCACCTGGTTTAGAAAATCATCCCATGAGATCGGATTGTACGGCTGGCCGTTAATAACCAGTCCGATGATCCTGTCGCCTGCCATATCAGTAGGCTTGGTGATATAGTTTTGGCTGGCGGTTGTCGTTCCGGTTGTGCTGGTCGGCAAACATAACGTCCGCTCAGAAATCTCGATCAGGGTTTCCAGCAGTTCTTCGTCAATCGACGACAATCCCCGGTTGGTGATCTGATTGACCCTGGTTAGAAGTGTTGCCTTGAGCATTGCCGCACCTTGGGAATGAAAAGGAAAGGAGGCGGGCTATAAACCCGCCCCCTTTTGAGCCTGTTTAGGCTACAGCCGTATCGACGACAATACAGCCGCGTTCGCTGTCCGAAACAACCGCCGCATCCGCCGTGGTCGATTCGTACTTGCAGACCTTCATCACGCCATAAATCGACGTGACACGAGCGCCCCATTTCGTCTTGGCGTGATCGACGTAGAACTCCACGTACGACGGAGCCTCGCCGATGGCATACGCCACAGCATCTTTGCCCAGGAACAGGGCACGGTGCACCGATTCGCCGCTGGCACAGGTGACGGTCGTGGAGTCGAAATACTCCGGCCCGGTAATGCCATTGGCCCCGGAACGCTGATGGAGCAGATCGGTTTCGACGAGCATCACGCCGTCATACACGCCGAGTTGACCGGAGAAGATGGAGTTTTCCATGCCCCGGATGTCGGCGTAGTAGTGACTGTTCTTCCAGACGGTGTCCATCTTGAGATCGCGCGCCTGTTCGGGCGTAATCAGCATGACGAACAGCATCTTGCCGTTGACGTTGATCGGCTTGATCGGATCGAGCAGGTTGCCCGCGCTGTCCACAGTCTTGAGCGCCATACGTTTCACGTCCTCGATCACCTTTGTACCGAAGGCGTAATTCGTATCGTTCAGGCTGCCGATGTTCGCCACGCGCCCGGTGTAGACGCCGGTTGCCAGGACTTGACCGCCCGCATAGTACCGCTTGGCGGTGTTGCCGGTCGTATAGGCCGGGACCACCTGCGTCACGCACGCGATCTGCGTCGCTCCTTCCTTTGCCAGTCCGCTTGCGCCCAGGACGTTGCCGCCGAGGGTATGCAGCTTGAGGCCGGAGAGACTGTCGATCAGGGCACGCGCATCAAACGCGGCGCGCCAGTCGGTCAGCCCTTCCATTGTCAGGGTGCGGCTTCTGAGGGCAGAAGACTTTTCGGTCATAGTGCCGTTCAGACTGGACGCTTTGCCGTGTTCGTGAATGACGATGGGCAGGTTGTACAGCGGCAGAGCGGCATTTGCGCCGACTGCATCGCTGTCGTAATTGCCGTCATCGGTGACGCCGGAACCCGACATCAGGCCGACAATCGGAACCTCAACGGTGTCGCCCTTCTTGCCTTTGAGGTCGTATTCGGTGATGATGATCGAGCCGTACCACGGCTTGAGGGGATTCTTCGCATAAGAATCCTTGAGATACTTTTGGCTCCAGAATTTCGGCACTAGGGCCGTGTTGTCGGAGCCTCGACGAATTACTGTCGCTGCCATTGGAGTACTTCCTTGTGTTTACCGGCCGCGCGAGGTAAACCCACAGGACTTCATAAAGTCCTCGTCATTTTGGATTTCGCCATCTGCGGCAGGCTGTTGTTCTTGTTGGGTTTCCGACCCCTGCGGGCTTGTGTTCCGCGAGGCCGCCGTTTGCTGCGGCTGGATCCCAAAGGCGGCGATAACTTCCTTGGACTTGCGGTAGAGGGCCAATGCGGGATTAGGGGCATCAAGCACCATTCGCAGTTCGGCTTTCGGCAGGCTGCCGGTCTTTAATGCCGCGTCAACCACGGCATCATAATCCTTGACCGTTTTGCGGGCCTGCGCTTCCGAGGCAAGCATTTGCTGCTTGCGCTGCTCTTTCTGCTGTGCCGACTGTTCCGATTGCCGTTCGGCCTGGCGTTGCTGATTGACCTCGGACAAAACACTTTGCCGGGTCTTTTCCGCAACCGTAGTGGCGACTTTGCCGAGAACGCCGGCGAGTGCCTTCGTTTCCACGAAAGAATCATCGCCATCGCCAAGCAGGGCCTTGATCTCAGCGTCCAGGTCGATCTGCTGTGCCTGTTGCTGTTGGGCCTGCTGCTGCAACTGCTGGCGCAATTGCGCGGCTTCCTGTTCGGCGGCGTGTCGCTTCTGCCGTTCCTTCTGGAGATCCGGAATAAGTCCCGGCCGCTTCTGCTGCGTACGCGCCTGCTGTTCCTCATCCGGAACAACTTGCTCGTCATCGCTCTCGATCTCGGCCAGAAATGAAGTCTTGGGCTGTTCAGCCTGGACCTGCTGAGCATTGGCTTTCGGCGTTTCCGTTTGTACGGTCGCCGTCTGCTGGACCTGTTCGGTCTGCACCTGCTCATTGGCCTGCTGTGACTGCGTATCAGCCGGTTCGTCACCGCCGACATCAGCCATCTTGCCGTTGACTTCAACGTTTGGATCGTCCATCGCTTCTGCCATATCCAAAGGAGTTTTTGCCATTTTGAGAATCCTTTCCGTGCTGCCGTTAGAGCACGCCACCCAGCCATTAACGGAGGCTGTACCAGTTACCAGCGATACCGCGCTGTTCGGAAACCTCGCACTGTGCGAGGAAAATAAAAAACCCCTGCCTGTGTGCCTTGAAACGCATTTGGACTTCCGTTTTTCGGATTGTTCCGCGTGCGTTAGCACACAAACAGGGGTTCAGTATCTGAATAATCCCTTGCCGCTCATCGCGGCTATAAATTGTCAAAAAGAGCTAACTACTGCTTCGTATCTCCGCACGAAGTAATTTCATACTTAACCTCGTTGCGGCCACGTGCGATATTGAACATGATCTTCCCGGTAAACTCTGTTCCAACTACTTCACGGATTTTACGGGCAACATCTTTAATCTGTTTTTCTTGCTCTGCCGTCATCGTTTATTCAGTTGTCAACCACTTAAAGAACTACCGCATTGCCCTCAAAATTACTGCGTCAGACAGACCCATTTTTCGGCAAAGTCTTACCGTATCGCGTCGAACAGCCTCTTGCCTGAAC
>JBAZGB010000129.1:0-4421 GCA_041653135.1 Eubacteriales bacterium
GATCTTAACGCCCTCTTCAATCGCATGTTCCACTTCTTCGTGCCGGGCGGGAAGTTCCTTTTCAGACCGCCTGTAGACTATCCAGGATTCTTCTGCGCCAAGGCGAAGCGCTGTGCGGGCGGAGTCCATGGCAACGTTGCCGCCGCCTAAAACGGCAACTTTCTTGCCTATTTTAACAGGGGTATCCCACTCGGGGAACAGGTACGCTTTCATCAGGTTTACCCTGGTAAGAAATTCATTGGCCGAGTATACGCCGCAGGAATTCTCGCCCGGTATGTTCATGAAATACGGCAGCCCTGCTCCTGTGCCAATATATACCGCATCAAAGCCTCCCCCATCGAGGAGTTCATCTATAGTGGCGAACTTGCCGACGACGGAGTTGACTTTAACCTCGACACCAATCTTTTTAAGGTTATCAATTTCTGTTTGAACAACTTTTTTGGGCAGCCTGAACTCGGGGATGCCGTACATAAGCACCCCGCCGGGTACGTGCAGAGCTTCGAAAATGGTAACCTGATACCCTAGTTTGGCCAAATCTGCGGCGCAGGTCAGTCCTCCCGGGCCCGATCCTACCACAGCCGCCTTAAATCCGGTGGGCTGTTCAACTTTGGGAGGAGTAACTTCTCCGGCAAGCTCCAAGTCAGCGCAGAATCTTTCCAGCCTGCCAATTGCCACCGGCTCATTTTTTTTGCCCATTATACAGACTTGTTCGCACTGGTTTTCCTGCGGGCAGACGCGTCCGCAGATTGCCGGCAGGGCGTTTTTTTCTTTGATTACTCTAATTCCCCCGGCAAAATCCCCTTCAGAGACAAGCTTTATAAAACCGGGTATGTCTACGTCTACCGGGCAACCTTCCCGGCAGAAAGGTTTTTTACACTGGATGCACCTTTTCGCTTCAGCAATGGCCGTTTCCTTTGTGTATCCGGTTGCTACTTCACTGAAATTTTCTACACGGGCAGCGGGATCCTGTGCAGGCATGGGATGCTTTTTAGGGATGAGTTCCCTTTTCTGTTTGCCGGCTTTTTGTTCGTTATCCATTATTTAGCACCTCCGCAACAGCACTGTGCTGAAAAACGTTCCATCGCTGTCCGTTCTTCGTTTTGGAAGAAGGCAGACCTGAGGGCAAGTTCATTGAAGTCAACCTGGTGACCGTCGAATTCCGGGCCGTCCACGCAGACAAACCTTGTTTTTCCACCAACAGTTACCCGGCAGCAGCCGCACATGCCTGTACCGTCAACCATGAGAGAATTCAGGCTGACGATGGTTTTAACCCCGTATTCCCCGGTTAAACGGCAGCAAACTCTCATCATCGGCTGGGGCCCTATGGCAAGGACCATGGCTATATTGTCTTTTCCCCTGTCTTCGATGATTTCCTTTAGAACGTCGGATACAAAGCCCTTCCTTACATAGGAACCATCATCAGTAGTAATGTGAAGCTCCGATGACGCTTCCCTCATTTTATCCTCCCAGAATAAGAGCTCTTTATTCCTGGATCCGATAATTCCTATGACATGGTTGCCGGCTTCCTTGAGGGCGCGGGTGATTGGGTATACCGGGGCCACGCCTACTCCTCCGCCGACACATATTACGGCGCCGAGATTTTCCACATGCGAGGGCATGCCCAGGGGTCCTGCAAGGTCCCTGATCGAATCCCCTATTTCGAGCATACCCAATTGTTTGGTTGTTTTACCAACTTCCTGGAAGACAAGTGTGATTGTCCCGTTTTCACGGTTAAAATCGGCAATTGTTAAAGGAATACGTTCACTCTCTTCACCAATACGCAGGATAATAAACTGTCCTGGCAGGCATTTTCCGGCAATTTCCGGCGCTTCGACCACCATAAGTTTAATAACTGGTGATAACACCTGCTTGTCCAGTATCTTTGGCATAAATCCTTCTCTCCATTTCCTTATATTTTTAAACTAATAATTTGTGCTTGTTGTTTATGAGCAGGTTAAATACGTGTGCGGGGCTTCTGCAATTTTTCCTAAAACCCCGTTGATAAACCTGCTGGAGTCGTCAGTACCAAAAATTTTGGCCAGTTCGATTGCCTCGTTGAGGGATACGCTGTCAGGGATGTCTTCGCAGTAGAATATTTCAAAGAGGGCCATACGCATTATATTGCGGTCTACTGCAGCCATGCGTCCCAGATCCCAATCTCGGCTGACACTGGCTATTGCTTTATCGAGGATTTTTAAATTTTGAATTGATCCAAATACTATTCTGCGAATAAAATCTATGCTTTCCTGATCCATATCCTTTCCCTGGACGGTGTATTGAAAGGCTGTTTCGGGAGGCGCATGGCCCAGATCAATTTGAAATAAAATCTGCAAAGCGAGTTCTCTGGCCTGCCTTCTTTTCATTTTAGCTCCCTTGTTAATCTTTGCGGAATATGTCGTAAAATATATCTTTTATTCCTAAGTGCTCGTCAAGGCGTTTTCCTATATAGTAGCCAACCACTACACAGATTGCCACAAAAATGGTCTTTATAATCCCGTATTTGATTACCAGCCCGCCAAAGACAAGCCCTATTAAGATCCCTATTGCTTTGCCGCGGTGTCTGCCCAGGAAATCTATAATATCGGCAAGATTCATTATCGGCGCCCCTTAAATAAAAAAATAGATCACTCTACACGCAGCTTACTGGCTGAAATGCTGTGGACAAGAAATTCAACCTGCTGCACAGTGATTCCTGTTACAGAAAGAACCCTTTGCTTCACCTGCTCCTGGACGGCGTCGGATACTTCCGGAATACTTGTATCAGGTGTTACTGCAGCTTTGATCTGTATATCAATTCCCTGAGGCCTGTTAAATACCCGGGCTTCTACCTCGCGAACGCCATTGTTCTGTGAGACAACTTTTTCCGCGAGGCTTTCTATCGCAGTCAGGGCGATATGTACATTCCCAAGTTTGCTTTCGTAAACGACGGCCTGTTTCCGGGCTGGTCTTATATCAACCCACAGGAGGCGAATTCCAGCAACGATAAACAGTCCCAGCAGTAAAAAGATCACTGCCGGCTGCTGAATTATCTGCAATAACTGCTGGGGCTGATTTTGGTCAATACGCAGCCACCCGGCAAGGAAAGGTACCGCAGCTATAAATAAAACCGTCAGGATAAATGTGTATAAAAATAGCAAAAAGCGGTCAAAAGGACGCAATTTAATAAAGCCCCCTTATTTTGTCCGCTGTTCGTCTTCCTTGTCCGAACCGCTGAACGAAACTCCCTGGATGTGAATATTTACCTCTATTACATTCAAGCCGGTCATATCGTTAACTGCTTTTTTTACCTTTTGCTGGATTTCTGATGCAATGTCCGGTATCTTTGCGCCATAATCAACTATAACATAAATATCTACCGCCGCTTCCTTTTCCCCGACTTCAACCTTTACCCCTCTGGAAAGGTTTTTACGGCCCAGGATTTCGGCAATACCGCCGGCTAAACCCCCGCTCATGCCGGCAACCCCCTGCACTTCTGTTGCGGCAAGACCGGCAATTATCCTAACAACTTCGTCAGCGATACGTATAGAACCGATGCTTGTCTGTTCCTGCTTGACAACGATATCTTCCAATATTCTTACCTCCTTATAAAAAATTAGCCCCATTCGTCCAAAATAAGGACATATTAATTATAACTAAGATGGCAAATTTGCGCAACCATTTGTATTATAAGCAAAATTTGTGCAGGATTTTGGTATAAGTATTCAGTAAAATCGTCCAAAAACCGGTATACCATTTTATCAGATACAGCCCTTCTTGTGCTGATCAATTATTTCAAGGCATATTTTTCATCTACAAGCTACAAGCCTGACGATTTGAAAAAGTCAACAAAAGCGCGCACCCAAAACATCGGTAGAATGTGGCAAAAATGCCTGGAACATTTTATCCGTCCATAGGCAAACTAACTCCGCCAGCAACCTCCTTTGCGTTACCAGTTAAAAGGCGTCATCTACCTGATCCAATGTGACTATTTTCTTGAAAACAACTCCTTCTATGGACCGCAGACATATGCTTACATAATGCCGAAAGATCATTCAGTAGGCATTGATACCTTAATGGATTTTGCTCTAGCCGAGGTTCTATTGAAAGGTAAAATCCAATTGTAATTTAAGGTCTAAACAGGGAAGCAAAAAGAGCGTCAGACTGTGTGATAATACAGCGTCTAAATCAACAGTAAATGATATGAAGAGAGTTTTACCTGACAGTATTTATACAGTATTCTATTTAGAACAAAAAAGTAGGCTGGTTTCCGTTATATAACAGCCAACCTGCTGATCATTTCATTGACTCCAAGAATATTAATTACCCTTCGCAGATTATAGGTAACTACTCAGCCACGTAAAATTATTTTCTTAAACGGCGCCTCAATAGAAAAATAGTTCTGGACTCAGTGCTACAAATCATGTAATATGGAAACATGAAAA
>JBAZGB010000130.1:0-4205 GCA_041653135.1 Eubacteriales bacterium
CACTATGGCGGGTAAACCGCACCTACCGGCGGGTAAACCTCGCTCCGTGTTTAGACGCGGAATTTGAGCGTGTTTTCATGACCCTCAGGCAGGCCTGAGGGCTAACCAAACCGTTACAAAATGTAACGCTTTCAAAATATTCGCCGCCGGAGGCGGGGTTAGTTTATTGGCCAGACGGATTTTTTTAGACGCTGATTCCTTCGACTACCGCTCAGAACAAGTAACGCTGATTTACGCTGATTTTTTCTGGCCACAGATTCCACAGATGGACACTGATTTCTTCACCACGAAGAGCGTGAAGAAACACGAAGATTCTTTGACACGGATTCACACAGAATTAACACGGTTTTGTCAGCCGGGGGGCATACTCGCTAAGGTATGTGCTCTCCCTAAGGGATGCGCAAGACCTTTATCTCGTCTGCCGGGCGACGATGTCGCTCATTGCCAAGGGCGAAGTGCCGGCTGACAACTTTTCACGTTTCTTCATCCGTTGGAAACAGTGTCGGCTCTTTTTTATTTTTCTCCGGAGATTTCTCAATTTCGGGCAATGGAGGGGGCCAAGTCATAGGAGCTTGAGACGGCTTTAGAAACAAAATCATATCGGAGCCATCGAATCGAAACAATACATCACAGAATCGCAATCCTTCTGTCGTTACCTGAAAAGCGAGAAACTTTTCCTTTACTGGTGTCATCCGCAGAACTCGCCTAAAAGTGGTTGTTCGAATAAACAGCACTCCCTCTTCATAAACTGTTGCCGGAAATGTCGCTGACCCCGTGCTGCTCGATACCGTTAATTCATTCCCGACCGCCGCAATTCTTAAAAACGGCGTCTCGCCTTCCTAGCGTTTATCGTCCTCACGAACAATCGAAATCATCCTTTGAAATCGCGGCTTATCGACTACGAAAAACATATTTGAAAAACCCTCGCATTTGACAAGTTCTATTCCCCAAGAATATGCTTAACAACGCATTATCCTTGACTTTTTTACTGTCATGTTTACCATATAATTGTACTTGTAACAAAATTAGGAGTATTGGCAAGAATGGAATCGCGGATAATTGAACTCACAAAGGCAGATATAACAAATAACAAGCTTAATATACGGCCTTGTGGGGAAGAATTTTTTCCAAAAGACACTTTCGGCGGTCCTTCCGAAGAATTCAAAGCTCCCAGACATGTCCGTCTATGGGCAGAAGCGATAACAGAACCCATAGATACCGACTTGGTTTGTGAAAATTCCGGACGACCTATGTGGATATTTCGTGCACGCAGTTGGGTTGGTAAGTTCGTAGAAACAAACCGACTGAATGCTGGCAACAAGATACTTATAATGCGCATAGGGCAATACGACTACCGTATCACCCCTTTATGGCGTCCTTTTACTTTCATTGACTTGTTTGCGGGAATAGGAGGCATTCGTCTTGCTTTTGAAGCCGTTGGAGGCAGATGCGTCTTTAGTTCCGAAATAGACCCATTGGCTCAACAAACCTATGAGGCCAACTTCGGCGAGAAACCAGATGGAGACATTACCAAAATTTCTCCTAATACTATTCCGGATCATGATATACTATTGGGTGGTTTTCCTTGTCAATCCTTCAGTATTATTGGAAACAGAAAAGGGTTCGCCGACACTCGCGGGACTTTATATTTCAACATTGAACAAGTATTGGAAGCAAAGCGCCCCTCGGCTGTATTGCTTGAGAATGTAAAGCAATTCCGAACACATGATAACGGACGAACATTCAGAACTGTAATTCAATCTTTAGAATCGCTGGGCTATCATACTCACGACACCATCCTAAACGCTCTTAATTATGGCGTTCCTCAAAAACGAGAACGTACTTTCATAGCAGCATTCTTGGAAGACATAGAATTTTCTTTCCCTAAACCATTCCCATCACGTCCATCGCTTGACGCAGTTTTTGAATCAGACGATACCGTTGATCCTGACCTAATCGCTTCGGAGTATATCCAGAAAAAACGGCTTGAACGCTTGCGGAAACAAGGTGTTACGCCTTTTTATCCATCTATGTGGCATGAAAATAAAGGTGGGTATATCGGGATTCATCCCTTCTCTTGTGCTCTCAGAGCTAATGCGTCATATAATTATCTGTTAGTTAATGGACGCCGCAGGCCTTCTGGTAGAGAGTGCCTAAGATTGCAGGGGTTTCCAGATACCTTCAAAATGGCTGTTCCTCACCAAGCGATACGGGCACAAGCCGGAAATGCAGTCGCTGTCCCTCTTATTACAGCAATAGCGTCTCGCATGATGGTCGCCTTGCATAATCATAAAATATTACGACGGTCGCTTTTTGACGACGTCCAACCGTCAGAACCAACCTATACTTTAACGGAAATAAATTCTCCTGGCAAAGTAAGCCATGAATTTGCGGAGGAAACGTTGTAACGAACAAATTTCCTGTGAAAATTGAGAAAAGATGGAAGAATGGCAACTCTAAACGAAGCTAAAGAACGACTTGACAAGCTAATTAACAAAGCCCGCCACCGTCTTTATAAGCCCATCCAAATCGCTGAGATACTATACAAAGCGAGAACATCATCTGATGTCGTTCCCTCTAAACTTGAAACATATCGTCGTATTTCCAACACGTGGAAAGCAGACATAGCGTTGCGGTTATTCGGTCGCCGACCTAGCCTTAACTCTCGATACGAGGACCAGCTTTTTGACGATGCGGTAATACCCCCTCAAACCCTAAATGTCCTTGCCCGTGCAAATCAAGGCGGCATCATTGAGGCTTATATATATTACAGAATCGGCGGCACGCAACTTCTCTTGGAAAAAATACGATCCGGACTCGATATTACCAAACCGTCAGCATTTGATTTAGAATCATTCATCAAAAAGTTTGAAGGCGAAAGTTCTCTCCGAAGAAGTATAGATAAAGTTTACGAAATTCTCGTCTATGCCCTATTTGACATTCTGGTTAATCATTTGGATGCCACCATAACTTTGTCTGTAAGTCAAGATAAACGCGAGATAGTGAAAGATTTTGAGAAATTTACAACCATTGTTCTTGGCATTGATCCAGTCAGATTAAGTATTAGCCAGCCAGCTCGGCTTTTCCGCTTAGGAGTTACCAATGCTGCTGACGCCCGTATAGATATGTGGGCCAACTTTGGTCCGGCAGTACAAGTTAAGCACATAACTTTAGACCTTGAGGAAGGCAAACGTATTGCTCAGGAAGTTATGGCTGACAAAATAATCATTGTATGCAAACATGCGGAACAAAAAGTTATAGAAAGCATTTTCAGCCAAGTAGGCTTGAAAGAGAAAATACGCGGTTTTATCACCGAAAAAGATCTCGTCTCTTGGTATAAGTTGTGCAT
The DNA here is from genome assembly GCA_041653135.1 of Eubacteriales bacterium. Taxonomy (GTDB): domain Bacteria; phylum Bacillota; class Desulfotomaculia; order Desulfotomaculales; family Nap2-2B; genus 46-80. The sequence goes on from JBAZGB010000130.1 coordinate 3,350, forward strand.
GACAAAGTATGCTAATTCTATTGGTAAAGACGTCCTGCGTGCTTTGTCGCACGAGTTTGATGTGGAGTTCCCGCTTGCCAAATCATCCGAGATAGAGAAGTTCCTTAATGAGCGCGGTTATGCGCGGAAAATGTTACAGGGAATCTGGGCATTACCTGATTAGCAAATGTGTCGCACGCAAGAATTGCTCAATGGATGTCTTTACCAAAAAAGTTCGTTCGGAAGTTATGCGTTCTGTTCGCTCAAAAGGCAACAAATCGACCGAACTTAGGTTGATATATCTCTTTAGAGCAAATCATATTACAGGTTGGCGAAGAAATTACCCGTTACTTGGATCCCCTGACTTTGTGTTCCCACGTGGCCGAGTTGTCGTGTTCACTGACGGCTGCTTTTGGCATGGGCATCCGTGTAGAAATATCAAACCCAAGGCCAACCACCACTATTGGCAACTTAAGATAGATAGAAACCGGCAACGTGACAAAGCCATACGCAGAAAATTATCTAACAAAGGGTGGCGAGTATTAAGGTTTTGGGAGTGTCATCTTGCCCAAAAGCCAAATGCTTGTATAAACAAAATCTGTCGAGTCCTTGCCTGAAATACCCCAAACGCCGTTTCTTTTCAACAGCTAAAAACCATCCCAAGAATTGACAATCGGCATTCGGCAATCGAAAATCGGAAATGAAAGCACCCTCGTTTTTAGCTCAAAAACGCAATGCACAGCATCCCTTACGGGACTTGCCCTTCCACCGACACACACAAAAAGGAGGGGCAAGTAGGGTCAAGTAGAGATGGATCCCCGATTGCGGTTCCTATGGGGCTTGAGTCGAGGACCTTCGCTTCGCTACGGGGGGGGCA
>JBAZGB010000131.1:0-4091 GCA_041653135.1 Eubacteriales bacterium
TTCCTGCCAACTACTCTAACATATCTCGTCCAATCTGTGGGGTGCAGTCCAACTGGTAGAACAAATTAATAACATTGTTTTAGTAAAAGGCAGTCCTAAAATTAGGCAAAAAGAGGAAAGTATTTTTCACGCATGTTCTTCAGGTTAAAAATGAATCGCTTGTAGGCGGGCATATAATCCGAGGAATTCGCGTGCGAGGCACAGTGAACGTTTGGCACTTTAGTTGGGTTTAGAATTATAAGTATTAGTAGTATCTAGGGGGGGGGATTTGTCCGTTTGATTATAAGACTGAAATCATCCGGTACGTTGCCTGTTAGTAAAAAATCAAAAAAAGTAGATCAAGGATTCCCTGAGATTTTTGCGGGGAAGGCTAGAATAAATTTTTCGTTTTGTGGCTGAAAAGGAAATTTTAAAATTGTCATTTCGGAGAGCGCGCGGCGGCGGACGACGAGAAATCTTGAGGACAATTGCCTTTTACACAAACTTTTCACGGAAAAAAAGCGGCAGTGTTTCACAGCAGAAAATTCAGGAGTTACAATGATAATGTAGCGCACTAAAAACCTGTGATAAGATGAACCAAAAAGAAACAAAAGAACAGGAGGTGCGCTATGCGGTACTACATAGGTGTGGATAACCACAAAAAGTTCAGCTACATGTCGGTAATGGATGAAAAGGGTATGGTGGTGAAGGAAGGCAAAGTAGTAAATACCAAAGAGGCAGTAAGCAAATTTTTGGGTAGGGAATATACCAAAGACACCTCAGCCGTACTTGAAGCCGGTCGCAATTGGACCGTAATGTACGACTGGCTGGAAGAAGAGTTGGACGAAGTAAAGCTAGCCCACCCGTTAAAAGTAAAAGCCATAGCTAAAGCCAAGATTAAGACCGATAAGATAGACGCCAAGACACTGGCTCATCTTTTGCGCTGCGACCTTGTTCCTGAAGCCCATGTTCCGGATAAAGACACCAGAAACGTTAAGAATATTTTGCGCCAGCGGATGTTCTTGGTAAAGGTTGCCACAATGATAAAAAACAGGATTCACCTTATTATCGACAGGCACCCGGAAGTCAAGAATCAGATAAATCCGTCAGATTTATTTGGCAAGCAAGGCTTGGAATGGCTAAAATTAGTAGTGGTGCCTAAAGAAGACCGTAGAATTCTGGATGAAGAACTGGATTTGTTGAGCTATCTAAACGAAAAAATAGACACCTCAAATTCATGGGTTGGGCAGATAGGCAAGGGCGATTCCAAAGTTAACCTTCTTATGACCATTCCGGGCATAGGAAAATTCTTCGCGTTATTAATTGCTAACGAAATCGATGACATAACAAGATTTAGGGATAAAACCAAACTTGCTTCTTATGCAGGGTTAATCCCTTCAGTGCACGCCTCGGCAGGCAAGATATTCCACGGCAGAATCATAAAGCATGGGAATAAATACTTACGATGGGCTCTTATTGAAGCCGTCTGGCCTGCGATACGCAAAGACTTATCGCTACGAGAGTATTACGAGTCGCTTAAATTGCGCAAAGGAGCAAATCAAGCCAAAGTAGCAGTTGCTCGAAGGCTATCTATTATTGTTTACAGAGTTCTCTCTCAGAAGAGAAGCTACGTATTAAATTACTCCGGCTGCCCTCATGCCACCCTAGCGAAAGCTGCTTGTTAGCTTTGCGCTCTTCAGGAGAATAGGGGGCCGGGATCGAAAACTGTATGTTGTGTGCCGAAATAAATGCACGAATGGGAGGATGATCATTAGGTCATTTTGAGGGTAGTCCCGATTATATCGGGATAGAAACAAAGTAGCGTAAAAAACTACTTGCGCTACATTATCATGGGAGGGCGGGATGGATAAGGTAAATGAAAAAGGGACAATACATGCAGGCAGTCAACAGGAACAACAAATTAAATCATTTCCATTACCATGGGATCGCTTCTGGGCAAGGTGTATAGATTTACCAATTCATTATTTAATATTATTTTTAATACTCATATTTTCAGGAGTCAGTTCTTACGTAGCAGGGCTAACGCCTATAGAATACAAAGGAGTGAAAGTATTAATAATTGCCTGGGCAGTATTATCTGCAGAGTTTATACTTTATGAATTTATTTTTTTAAGTATTTTTGGAGCAACACCCGGAAAAGCTTTGTTTCGCATCAAGGTTACAGGAAATGATGGGAAAAAACTCAGTTTCAGTGCAGCGTTAGTACGAGCTCTATCTGTATATTGTTTTGGCCATTATTTATTTGTGTTTCAGGAAGTATTTGTAATCGCTTATTGGTTTTCCAGTCGCTATTATAAAAAGACAGGTACATTTAGATGGGATAAAGCAAGCGATAGTGTTGTAAGCCAGGGACTGCTAACTCTTTTACGTAGAAAATTACTTATATTGCTTGCCATTTTTTGTATTACTCTACGCTTGTCCCCGGTATTAATTATTGTATATAAATTTTTTAACTGAATTATCGAGATTGTAACTGGTGGATAATAACATTAAGGAGGGAATTAATTATGTCTTATTGGGATTTATGGTCTGATAAAGAAATGGCAGAACAAAGAAGACTTTTAAAGCGCTTGTGGGCTCCATATGAACCGCTTTTAGACACATTATTAAATCTGCATGGTGTTAAGTGGGTATTGAAACAGATGGAGAATGCTTATCCGAAACCCCCCGGACAGATTATTGGTGAGAGCTTGCTCGGCGGATTTTCGCCTGATGATTTAAAAGATTTAGTCGGGGATGCTTCCAGAACCAAAAGCCCTCTTGCGCTTGATCTGGACGGAGACGGGATAGAAACAACCATTTTAGGCTATGAAACGTACTTCGACCATGATGCAAATGGTTTTGCTGAGCGAACCAGTTGGATTAGCCCTGATGATGGATTGCTGGTAATGGATCGCAACGGCAATGGCAACATAGAAAGCGGTACAGAACTATTTGGCAATCAAACAATTTTAAGCAATGGTACAAAAGCGGCAAATGGTTTCCAGGCGCTTGCGGAACTTGACGATAACAAAGACGGAAAAATTGATAGCAATGATGCAGCGTATGCACATCTCAAGATTTGGCAGGATTTGAATGGTGATGGATGGGTTAACTATGATGAAGATGAAAATGGTTATGCTATTACAGATGAACTAAAAACACTTTCTGAACTCGGCATCCAGAGTATCGGTACCGGATACACAGACACCAACATCACCGACGCCAACGGCAACATCATCAAACAAACCGGCACATTCACCTGGGCTGACGACAGCACCGGCAACACCGCGGATGTCTGGTTTCAAACCGATAACATGCGCACAGTTGCCAACGAGTGGCTAGATGTTCCTGATGATATAGTTGCACTGCCTGACCTGTTTGGTTACGGCAATATATACGATTTGCATCAGACAATGGTGCGTGACGAAAGCGGTCAGCTAAAAGCGCTTGTTGACCAATTTGTTGCGGAAACGGATGCAGCGGCAAGACACGCCCTTGTCATCCAAATTCTCTATCATTGGGCTGGTGTGGAAGATGTTGATCCTTTAAGCCGTGCGGCCACAAGAATCTATGGCAATGCAATCGGTGACGCTAGAAAGCTTGCTACTCTGGAAGCATTTATCGGCGAGCCCTATGTCGGCGTCTGGTGCTGGAACGAGCGCGATCCTAACCCGCACGGTCCTGCTTCCAAGAAACTCCTGCAGGCGTTCGATTTACTGGCGGGCAGTATCTACAGCCAGCTCATGGCGCAAACTCATTACAAGGAATTGTTGAATAGCATCAGCTTATCCTGGAATAGTGAAACCAGCCAGATTGAACTGGATGTCAGCGCCACCGGCGATGCGTTGCAAGCCCTTTACATCGCAAATCCGGGCAATGCTCCTCTTGCCATGAGCGAGTTTGCCGATATTCTTAAACTTGACGGGGATGCAGGAATGCGCGCTTTGGAAGACCTGCGCGTACAAGGTGATCCTGCAGGAGACGGCTTCTTACGGCTTTTAGCCGTGATGGGGATCAATGCCACAGTGGGTGATGCAAGCAATAATACACTGCGGGGAACAGCCGATACCGATGCCCTGTATGGAATGGGAGGAAACGATAACTTATAC
>JBAZGB010000132.1:0-3993 GCA_041653135.1 Eubacteriales bacterium
GCATTTTCCCCATTTAAATCCGGCGGCTGGCCGAATAATTGATTTCCCCAAACCACATTACTATCCGAGTTGAATGTTTCCAGGGCCCCTAAAGTCATGGGAGAATTAACGTTGGGCATGCGGCGGTGATTGATCTTTGTGTAGCTGATCGGGCCTCCATGGTCACGTGCCTCTCGCAATGATTCCCGGAAACCCTGCATAATATAGGACTGCTGGCGATTTATACGCTCGCTGAACATTATGATAAAAGCGAAAGCCACTATGATCAACGTCCCGAAAATTGCCATTTCCGTAGCTGCCTGCCCTTTACGGTTTAACATTTCTCATCCTTTTCTAATAAATTACCTTGCTTTCCGAAGTTGCCGGCTTCTCCGGGCTTCCTATATATACCTTCTGCTCCGACTCCTCAACCTTGCCCCCTCCGGGTGAAGTAATGGAAACAATGGAAGCCGTTGCGCGCATTGGAGTAATCGATTCCTGCTTTACAAAATTATGCGTGTCTATTTCATAAGCCTCCTGCTTGGCTATGCCTTCCAACTTTCCTCCTCCAAATACGTCGCCGGTTATATAATTATCGGCCATATTTTTAATTTTTGCATTTAATGAGCGCTTAAAATAAACCTCCATGCTTATAAAGACTATAGCTACAACACCGATAATCAGTGCTAATTCCGTTATATTTTGGGCTTTTTTTGAAAAAAGTACCTTATTCATCAATCTTCATCCTCCAAAGAACCGGTCCCTTCACGTGTGGTTGTAATCATCCGGTTCCACCCTGAAGTCTCATTTTCCTGGCTTTGGGTTTGGACTGATACACCAAAATCGCTGTATAACTTTTTGACTTTACTGGTTGAAGTGGAGGTCGTATCTGAAAAAATCTCACTGGTTGATCTTAAAGCGGTAGTCGTAGGGGAATATTGAGGGCCCATCTGTTCGCCCAAGTCACGGTACCTGCCCTGAAAGCCGCGGTTAATATAGATACTTACGCCAACCAGAGCGACAATACAAATAGCCAGGATATAAACATACTCCAGTGTAGATTGACCCCGAAGCATAAAATATCACCGCCTTTAATCTTCGTCGCCTAGAGCTGCAACGGTTTCACTACCGGTTTTTGTCTGGGTGTTTTTGTCTATCTGGGTGTGAGTTACGCCACCACTAGTGACTGTTTCTGTCTGATCAATATCAACATTGGTAGTGAAATTTGACTTAGTATGTTCTGCGGAATACTGCCCGCCGATCTGGTCGGTAGATTCGCGTAACCTGCCCTGAAATCCACGTTTCATATAAATACCCATAGCAATGAGCGCTGCAACTACAAACCCGGTCAGGATAACATATTCCAAAGTTCCCTGTCCGCGCATCCTGCGTTTATTCATCTGATCCTCCTTTTACATAATTCCGTTTAAGGATTCTGCACAGCAGTTATATCCGTACTACCTGTCCTTTGACTAATATCTCCAGTTCCCCCTATGGTCCTGACTACCTGTCCGCCTTCTTGTGTCTCTTCTTTTGTTGAAGCAACCCGCGTTGACTGGATATCAGACGCCAGATAATAAGGTTCATATTGGCCGGCATTGCCCACGACACCCCTCGCATCCGAGTCGGTGTAGTCAGTAGCTGCCTTGATTTTAGCCTGCAGACCGCGTTTTACGTAAACCTGCATGGCTACAGCCGCGGCAATTACCAACCCGATAACTATGGCATACTCTGCCGTGCTTTGGCCTTTCCTCTTTAATCTCAACATCTTTCCACCTCCCACATTTAAATGCGGTTAAAATTCCACTTCATTAACCTTATTCTGCATTTTATCGGTTAAGCCGCTGTAGCTCGACTGTAGTTTAGGCTTAAGGATCGTGTTGGCTACTAAGACTATCGCGCCGATAATCGCTGCCAGAATAATGGCGTACTCAAGCGTACTTTGAGCCCTGCATCTTTTCATGCCACACCCCTTTCTTTATGGACTAGATTTATAATCTCCTTCGGCACGGTAATAATTTAATTCATCCTGCGTCTGTTTAATCCTTGCGTTCATTGAGCGCATCATATAAGTGGTCATGGCAATTAAAGCACCGGCAACGATCATAATTAAAACGGTATACTCAATCATGTTTTGACCGCGGCAGCGTAATCTTCTGGATTGCATTTATCCTCCGTTATGCACTTTGTGCTTCTGTTGACGTATTTATTAAAAATCTCCGGCATCCTGTTGGCCAGCAATACCGAGGCAACGGCGACAATAACGAAAATGACAATAAATTCAACAACGCTTTGAGCGTTATTTTTCCGTGGCTTTTTCATATTATTTCCTTTTTTATCTGTCCCTACCTATATTATAGGGTGCAGATAAAATATAACACCGTTGCAAGCAGGCGTCAATGTCTCTAACTCTTGGATTGAAACCGTTTTCTTTCTAATGGTTACAAAGAAAACTTAACCGGCTTACCGGGATAGAATTCAATGTTTCTTTCATTCAGGCGCCGGAGGAGGTATTCCAAATCCCGGGAATAACTGTAGCCGGCAGGCAGAGTAAAAGTTATCTTAGTGATATTTTCTTCAGGAACGATGTGGGCGGTTAGGTTATAAAACCTTGACTCCATGGTCTGGAAATCTTGTCCCTCATAACCCATAGGCAGGAAATGCCATTTAAGATACAAGTCTAATAATTCCAGATAGATAGTAAATACGCTGTTTGTGTCTTGGGGATTCCCCAGTTTTTCCTTCAAAAAATCCGGGGATAAAAATTTTTGTGAGCCGGCAGTATAAGTAAAAAGTTCAACCTTCCTTGAATAGTCCTGGAAGGTTTCTTCCTGGTTCGGCCATTTACATAGATACATCTCCGCGAGTTCATCGAGTTTAAAAGTGCCTTTGCGCGCATTTGTCAAAATAACCAGCCGGGTCTGATCAGGCGGGGTATTTTTTAAAGCGCAACCGTTTAATAAAACTTTCTGTTTTGATTCCGGGTGCGTAAGCTCAAGCTGGATATCCGCAAGCAAGACATCGTCATTAAGCTTTTTCAGGTGGTATGGTGAAAATTCTCCCAGGCTTTTTACGGTGCGCGCGCCCACAAATTGCCACGGCCATAACCCGAAGACCATCTGGTATTTTATTTTCCTGGAGGTAAGGTGCAGACTGGAGATCTCAGCGAGTTCATTATCGTAGAGCGTGATGCTCTGGGGGGTATTCCTTTCAAAATTAAAATTCAGGATCAGGCCCATAAATTCTTTTGAAGGAAAATCGTACCCGGGGACCATAAAAAGGACCAGCGGTCGGGTATCCAGAAAATATTTGTCCAGGTCGCTTTTTACTTTATTAGCGCAGGCGGAAAAATCATAAGGCGTATATTGCGTAGACCAGGTGGTGTAAAAATCCGCATCCAGATAAAGAAAGCTTCCATCCACAAAAATAATCTTTAAGCACCTGATTTCCTGAAAAACAGCGGCGAGCGCGTTGGAAAGCTCAACGGGCAAGGTTTTGACGCCCTGGACCCGGGAATAATAATCCCTGAATTTATCGGCGGCTATATCTACGCCTAAAAGCGCAGCTAACGGAGAAAACCCCGCGTGTGTTTTTTCAAGAAGAGGATAATAAATAAACCCTTCGTTAAAAGCAGCTGTTTCTTTTTCTACTCCCCCCAGTTGCTTGTTGATTAAGGCATTGAACTTACTGCTGCCCGCCAACAAATAATCCATTGCTTTTAGAAGGATCAGCCCCGAACAATCTCTTTCTTTTTCCTCAAACAGGACCGGCTGCTCCGGCTGTTCTTCTGCCGGTTTCGGGAGGCTTGCTTCGGCGATTTTTTCCTGTTCTTTCTTAAGCCGTTTTTCTTCGACGAGTTTCTCTGCCTCCTGCGCAGCTTTCAGCTCAGCCTCAACCTTCTTTTTTTCCTGAAGCAGCTTCCCTTCTTCGGCTATTTTTTCTGCTTCAATGCGGATACGCTCCTGTTCAAGTTTAAGGCGTTCTTCTTCAAGCCTAAGCCGCTCTTGCTCAACA
>JBAZGB010000133.1:0-3988 GCA_041653135.1 Eubacteriales bacterium
ATAACTTTTACTAACGCAGATATAAAATTATCAAGGAACAATATTTCCAGTGAATTTATGGTAATTAGTAAGGTTTATAACTGGAATTTTATCTCTAAAAACCTTACTAAAACTATTATACGAGGAGATACAGGAATGTTTAAGAGAATTATTCGAAATAAAGAGGGCTTTGTGCTGGTTTATGTGGTCATGATTGTTGTATTGCTGATTGCAGTTTCAGCGGCTGCCCTTGTTTATGCGGAAAGCCAGAGTGTGAATAGCATCAAACAAAAAAACTCAATGCAGGCGTATTATGTTACGGATGCCGGAATAGTCAAGGCGAAATTCTGGATCAGCGACGATGTAAACGGACGCCTGCAAGCAAACCCCGATGTCAACAGTTTAAACGACACGACCTATAACGGAGGCAAAATTATCAGCGCGGTTTTGACGGGAACCGGCCCGTACTACCTTACATGCGTGGGCGCTTACCCCAACCCGACCGACCCGACCAACCCGGATAAGAAACCGAAGTACGTTTCCTACAGGACTATCGTGGCTAAACTTAGTATAGTTGGAGGTCATTTGGGCGGTGGCGGCGGAGCAGGCGCTGAAAGCTACAATCCCTTTAAAAATGTAGCTGTTTTGTCGGCTACCAACCTGGACTTGGACAAGGATTTGGATGTAAACGGTGATTTATACAATATTAACGGCGGTGTAAACTTGGATAGTGACGGTTCCAACCGCTCAGACATAATAGGTAATATGTACGTTAACGGAAATATCACTGGAAGCGGCAGTAAAAAGTCTAATATTAACGGAAATGTTACTTTAAGCACACCCTCGTATACAATAGATACATTAGATATTACACATACTGGTTCAACTATTAATAAAGCCGATACTACTCAATTCTTCAGCAGCCTGCCCATCTCTTCCTGGTTGCATGACCAGAATTTCTTTACAAACGGTGGGTTTCTGACTACACAAAGGCTGGCTAATTACAATGCCAACAAATACGCTACGGCCATTCCCGTTGGTATGAATTTTGTCAATGGCAAAATATACTATATAACAGGAAATATTGGACTTTCCGGCACGTATACAGGAAATGCGGTTATCGTTGTTAACGGCGAGGTTACTCTTAGAGATCTAACCCGGGGTAACGCTAATTCATGCCTGACTATACTTTCGACGGGTGATATGGATAACCAAAATGGAAATAACACGGTTGACGCACTTCTGTATTCAAGTACCAGCATAACGATGAAAAATGGTTTTATAGTTAATGGATCGGTAATAGCTCCTGATGTAAACGGTCACTCAAACTCGGGCCACCTGACTGCTAACTATAACGATAGTATGGCTAACCTTTTTGGTAGTCAGCTTACTGAAACCCTTCAACTGGACCAGTGGAATTAAGTGAGTTCAGAGATCGGCTATCTGTGCAAGGCCCGGGAATACCCGGTCTTTGTTTATTGGAGCAACTGGAGGATCCCTCCTTGCCCCGGACGAGAAACCGCGGAAAGCTGGGTAGGCTCTTATAACCGCAGAATCGGGAAATGAGCCCAAGACGAGAGGGTGGCGGATGGATTCGTATGAGCGATGAGAGCGGGTAATGCCGCTTGAGGCTTGTACTATTTTTCTTCGTCCTCTGGCAAATTACTGAACAGGATTCGCATGTAATCCCGCCTGCCGTGTAAAATTCTTGTCACAAAAACAGTTTCATTTTCATATCTGTAAAATATCAAGTAATTAGCGCAGACAAGAAAATGATAGTCTGTCTGAATATCTATAATGGAAGATAGCGGCGCTCCGATTCTAGGATGTTCTGACAGCCCGCGTATTCTTTTCGTGATTTTTAAAAACTAGATTTACTGCTGCCTGCGGATTACAAACTTCCTGAGAAATATAGCCTTTAATTTCTGTCAAGGCATTTCTGGCTTCAGGTGAAGCTTTTAGCTTAAACATTCTCAATTCCCAGTTCTGCTTCTACTTCCTCAATAGTCATCCATCCCTTTTCTTTTCCAGCCTTTTCTCCTTGGGCAAGCTGTGACATCAGCTTCAGCGAAGCCTTTAATTTTTCATATTCATTAATATCGATAAGGACAAATTTCCCTCTTCCGTTTTTTGTTAAGAATACAGGCTCGCCTACGGTAATATCTCGCAGAACCTCATTGTAATTCCTTAAATCGGAGATGGGTTTGATATTTGGCATAAATAACAACTCCTTTTATTAGCTGTTATTATTGTGCCATTATTATTCATAAAATACAACAGCGATTCTGTTGACAAAACAAGGGGGCGGAAGGCTGTGTGATAATGTTTCAGCCAATCAGGATTTTCTCTACGGGGTGCCGCACGACGCTTTTTTGCCTGCCCTGGGCGAGGGCGTAAACGAGCGTAAGCGGTCCCAGGCGCCCGGCAAACATGGTCAGGATAATTAAAATCCGCCCGGCGTGGCTTAAGGTCGGGGTTACGTTCATGCTTAAGCCTACTGTTCCAAAGGCCGACACCGTTTCAAAAAGGACGTGCAGGAAACCTGCTTTTTCAGTCAGGGTTAAAAACAGGGTTACCGCAATGACCAGAAAACCTGACAGAAAAGCCACGCCGAGGGCTTTGTAAACCTGCTCTGTCGGTATCCTCCGTTTCTTTATTTCCACGTCTTCCCTGCCCATTGTGTACGACCAGATTGCAGCCAGCAATAACCCGAATGTTGTTGTCTTAATTCCTCCCCCGGTGGAGCCAGGCGAAGCCCCAATGAACATCAGGATGACAAGCAGGAATTGCGTGGCCGAGCGCAGGCCGGCTATGTCAACCGTGTTAAAACCCCCCGTCCGCGGGGTGATGGATTGAAAGTAGGCAGCCAGCAGCTTTCCTTCCCATGTAAGCGGCTTGAGCGTGTTCGACCATTCGAAAAGTAAAAACAGGAGCGTTCCGCCGGCAATTAAGGTCAGTGTCATGGCTATGGCCAGCCAGGAATGGACCGAGAGCTTGTGTTGCTTAATGTGGGTTATATTCATGACCACCGAAAAACCAATTCCGCCCACAATTATTGAAGTTGTAATTGAAAAGACAACTATGGGGTCGGTAACATAGGCGGTGAGGCTGTGAAACTCCCCATATATTTTTCCGAAAATATCGAATCCGGCGTTATTAAAGGCGGAGACGGAATGAAAGATCCCGAACCAGAGGCAGCGGGGCCACCCGACATCAGAGTGCCATCGGGCAGCAAGTATAGCGGCAAAAGTTCCTTCTGTAATGAATGTGAAAAATAAAATGGTCTTGGCCAGTTTGACGACTCCGGCAACATCAAGCTGGTTGAGTCCCTCTTTGATGAGCATCCGTTCCTTAAAACCAATCCTTTTGCCCATCAGCAGGAAAAAAAGTGTCGCCATAGTCATAATTCCAAGGCCGCCGGTTTGAATCAAGACCAAAATAATTAACTGTCCCCAAAAAGACCAGTGCGTTGCAGTGTCAACCACAACAAGACCTGTAACACATACCGCGCTGGTGGCTGTAAACAGTGAAGTTAAAAAATCCGTGCTCTTGCCTGCCGCCGAAGCAAAAGGGAAACACAGCAGCGCAGCCCCGGCAAGGATAACCGCCATAAAACCCAGGACCAGAAATTTTGCCGGATCCAGTCCGGCAGAAAAGAACTTCCGCGCTCCGGCGCCCCCTGTGAAACTAACTTTTTCTATTATTTCTTTCAAATGAAAGGACTCCCGGATTTTGTAATTATTTTAAGTTACAAAGAGACTTTACAGCCTGCTCTTTCGGCTGCTTTCTTAATGTATAAAAGAAAGCAGTTAAATGTAGGAGTATGTTTTTATTTGCAGTTTATATATTATAATGGCGCAGGTGATAAGATAAATGGCTGCCGTAAAAAGGCTGTGCCTGATCGTATAAAGGAAACCTCTTCCTTGTGGAATAATTGCGCTGATAAATTATAAATCCAGGAAGGGACTTCTGCAAGAAATAAAATATAAATGCTGTAAATTAACAAGAT
>JBAZGB010000134.1:0-3931 GCA_041653135.1 Eubacteriales bacterium
ATATCGCGCTGCCTGCTTAATCTTTCTACGCTCTGCTTCCGTTAGGGCTTGTTTGCTATACACTTTTTTAACCTCAATGGTTTTCGAGGGTTGCCAAGAATGTTTTCACGCTAACACCACTCTCCTTGGAAAACCAATAAGCGATAAACCTCAGGAGTTTGAGGGCAGAGCCCTCATCAGCCGCCAGGCTGTTTAGAGTTCGCCTTCTGCAATGCCTTTGCGCTCCCTCATGGAAGTTTTACCATCGATAAAAATGGTGTAAGAATCATGCACAATGCGGTCGGAAATGGCGTCGGCCAGCGTCGGTTCCCCGATTTTATGGTACCATCCGCCAACCTCAAACTGGGAACAGAATATTGTGGACGCCTTTTTGTAACGGGATTCCACGATCTCAAGCAAATCACGAGCCTCGCTTTCCTTCAGGGGAAACAGCAGCCATTCGTCCAGAATGAGCAACTTCACCTGCTTGTAAGCCTTAATAACCTTGCGGTAGGCGCCCTCGCCACGGGCAATAGCCAATTCACCCAGCAAATCCGGAACACGCACATATTTGACCGTATAAAAGTTCCGGCTGGCAGCCATGCCGAAGGCATTGGACAGATATGTTTTTCCGCTGCCGGTTGCACCGAGGATAATGATATTATGGGCTTCCTGGATGTAGTTGCAGCCAGCCAGCCGGGTTATTTGCGCCTTGTCAAGTTTACGGTCGCCATGGTACTCTATATTCTCAACACAAGCGTCATTGAACGTAAAATCGGCATTTTTGATTAGCCGGGATAGCCGGTTGTTTTTACGCGCCGCCCATTCGGCGCCGCCCATTCGGCATCGACCAGCAGGCCAAAGCGTTCCTCAAAGGCCATTTCTGATAAATTGGCGCCTCTAAGCTGTTCCCGGAAGGCTTGCGCCATGATGCTGAGCTTCATTTCATGCAGTTTGTTTACGGTGGTATCGTTTAGCATTTCCCATCCCTCCTGCTGTAGTAATCGGCTCCACGAGTGAGACCGTATTTAGAGGAGGAAGAGTAGGCAGGGGGCTCTTCCTGTATCTTGTCCTGTCCCGATTTCAAGATGGCCTGTATGCTCTTAAAGCTTGGCCGCCCGGTGTAGGACAACGCTTTTGCGCAAGCGGTTTCAAGTCGTTCCACCGAATATCTGTCGGCCAGTTTCAGTAGCGCCATACACGCCTTGTAGCCCTGTTGCTCGACCTTGTGGCTTTCCAAAAACAAGCGAACGACAGAGACTGTATTCTCGCCGATTTTGGCTGCCCAGTTTTTAAAACGGTCGCCATTCCAGGTCACATATTTTTGATGGTCGGGCGGCATATGGGCTTCAATGGTGCTGTATTGGTTGTTCCGGCCATAAAGCCGGGGATGAGAACAGATGCGGTTGCCTTCGAAAAATACCTCAATCACATTTTTGGTGACCCTGACATCTACTTTTTGCTTGATATATTCAAAAGGCACTGAATAATTCTGGCTTTCCACACTGATATGATAATTGTATTGAACCGTGGCAATCTTCCAAGCTGCCAGTTCAAATTGATTTGCGGGAAGCGGCAGCAAAAATGGTTTTTCTTCCGCGAAAAGCGTGGCTCTGCTCCCGTCTTTCTTCTGAAATGGCTTCTCCAAAAAGGCTGTTAGCTTCTCCCGAATGGCAGAGTTCATCTCACGTAGCGACAGAAACTGCTGATTACGCAGGGCAGCCAGTATCCATGTGGAGATGATGCCGACCGAGCCTTCCACCGTCGCTTTATCTTTTGGAGCCCTGACCCGGCATGGAATCACTGCTGTGCCGTAATGTTCGGCCATCTCCTGGTAGGTCTTGTTGATAACCGTTTCGCCTTTCGTCACTTTCTCCACGCCGGTTTTCAAGTTGTCCGGTACCAGAATGCGAGTGACTCCACCGAAAAAGCTATAGGCGTTGACATGAGCGGTAATCCAACACTCTTGATTTTGTGAAAGGAACGCTTCCACATAAGCATAGCCGCTATATGGCAGAGCGGCTACAAACACATAAGCGGGAATGATCTCTCCAGTATCTGTGTCGATAATCCCGGCGTTCTGTCCCGCCCAGTCTACCTCCATGATTTCTCCCGGCTTGCGGTGGATGTGCATGGTCGCCCTGGTACTTTTCACATAGTCGCCGTAATATTTGTTAAACTGGGTTGACTTGTAAGGTATCTGGCCTGATTCGCGACACTGGTCGCAGTATTCCAGCCATAACAGAGTTAAGGTCACGCCGCTTTTTGCCATCTCGCGATGTAGATACTCGTAATCCGGCATTTTGTACGCGGGTTTGCCGCTCTCTACCGGAAATAGCAGTCGTGACAACTCCTTGTCGGCCATATCGGCCGCCGACTACCAACTTAGCCCCTGCTCCTTTGATCTTTGAAGCACGTTGATTATCGTGGTTCGCGAGCATCCGGATGCGGATGCTATGCGGGTGTTGTTGATTCCAAGGCTGTGCAGCCGTAGAATCTCTTTGTAACTAGTCATTTTTTATGACCCTCCTTGAATTTATTTGCACCTTTTCAGATACATAAATTCAATTTAACAGAAGGGCCAAGCGTGGTGTTCAACTTTGTCGGCAAAGGTGTTCAGTTTCAAACGGTCACACTGTTCAATCTCGCCGGTCTAACTGTTCAGTTTTGCCCGGTATATTCAAACTATTAATAGAAATTAGAAATATAACGGCTGACGAAAAAGTGATGTTCGGCGTTGACAAGGTATATGAGACTCGGTGGGATTGCTCTATTCAGCCGGGAGGAAGTCCCGGCATATAAAATACTTAGAGAACATAGGAGGCTGACTATCATGCAAAGCCCCCGAAGTCCGTCCGGGATATGAGACCCGGAGAAAAATTAGCCCTGGTAAGGCAATATATGTTGAACAACACCAGCGACTACAGCAACGCCCGCACCCGGGTGGAAGGCGCCGCCTGGTTCCTCAAAAGGGCTATCGAGGAACTGGAGAAGGCGTCTCACCTGCCCGGGTATGAATACACCTTTTGGGAAGCGACAGCGAAGCTGCAGCAGGTGGAAACGCAGATAAACGAAACTATGGAGACAAGCATGCCGAAGATGTGGAAGCCGGGCTGATAGTTAATATTTCACGTGGAATAATGAGTACCCCCGTCCGTTTGGGCGGGGGCTTTTTGTTTTTTAAGAGGTTAGTTTCTTAATTTATTTTATTAGTTTAACATATTTTGAAAATATGGTTGAATAATTATCATCAAATTTTATCATTGTTATATCTTTATACATAATTTCCTTAGTCTCCTCATCCCATTCTCCTAATTCATTAAAACTTAAAAATACAAGTGACGATCTTTTTATTTCCATAATCTTCCCTATGTAGAAATCACCATTCTGAATACTTTCACTTTCGATTATAACTATTTTATTAAGATTCTTTAAGTCAGTAAATATTATTTTCATGTTATTCAATCTTATAATAGGTGGCTCTTTTGTATAATATATAGATTCATTTTTCAATATTGACATGATATAACTCTCTTTTTCATCAGATTTAACGGAAGTAATATCTTTTATCCTAACAATGATATATCCGTCTAAATTAAAATCATATAAATAGTGAGCTAATAAAAAGTTTTGCTCTATAATCAAGGGAATACAAAAAAGTAAGTCACTATCTATTTCATTTCGGTTAACACAAACGACATTATGTGGATCTGTATTTTTTTGTAATACTTCTATTACACCTGATTTTTTCATTGTTATTCCTCCTTGTATATCATTTTCTCTTTTTTCTTCTCGCATCGCCCTTTTCTAACTTGTTTTTATCTTTTGCTAGACGAGACTCTCCATATGTATGTTTGATATTGATGCAAAAAGACAGATTTAATTTCGTCTTTCGGGACTTTGAAAATCTTGCAAGACAGCATTTGGTAAATCGCAGCTGTTTTTCTCAGAA
>JBAZGB010000135.1:0-3885 GCA_041653135.1 Eubacteriales bacterium
AATGCTAAGAAGCTACGAAAAGTAGAGCTAGGGTTTGCTTTGTCCTAAAAACCTGGTAAAGAAAAGCAGGATGTAATATAAGGGTAACTATGGGTTAAAAATAGGGATTTTTTTCTGAGAAAAACAGCTGCGATTTACCAAATGCTGTCTTGCAAGATTTTCAAAGTCCCGAAAGACGAAATTAAATCTGTCTTTTTGCATCAATATCAAAAATAAAAAGAAATCGCTAGAAAGAATGATCATGGGTTTAAATAGTAATGAAGATGGACTTAAAAAGGAAGTATTATGGGGGATAGCCTCTTGTGGTTAGCCTATATGGATGTTGACAGCATGGGGACGTTTATTCAGAATATTTTGGCGGAATCTTGGAGCAATTACAGTAATTATTAAATATGTCAATGTTCTATAAAAGTATCACCTAAGATGGTGATTTTGTTATATAAAAAACATTCTTTTCAAGCCAAAAATTAAAATTGACCATTTCATATTTCGGGCTTGCTTTTTACGGAAAACAATTCATACTATAATTAATAAACGCAAAAAGGGGGGATACCGGTGGCTGAAAGAAAGGAATTAATCTTGAAGATCGTCGACAAGGAATTTGAGATGTTCCAAAACGTTAAGGATATGTACGGCAGGGCATCGTGCCAGGACAATCCGGAAACCTTTAAGATTATGCGCACCAGTCAGTTCGCCGGTTGGTCGACTGAGGCTCTGGAAAGCTACCTTAATGATCTTGATGAAGCCGCTGTCAGCAACCGTAACCTTTTAGCTGAGAAATACGCCCGGATGATGCAGTCGACCCTGCCGCTGAAATACTTTGAAATAAAACACCTGCTTCCGGAACTGGACGCAGAAACCATCCTACTGGTGAATAGAATAGTTGCCATCGAAGTCGAGTGGCAGAAGGAAGCCATGAACAAGTACCCGGATATTGTCGGAAGAGGCAGGCCAATATACAGTTCACAGGACAGCAGTACGTCAACCTCGATGGAGACCTATATACGGGGTGAACTGCTTACCTATTCCAAAAAGACACTGGATCTTTATTATCAAAACTGCCTGGGGCTGAAGTCAAAGGGGATCAACGGGGCTTTGGTAACCCTGCTGTTTATGGTTAAAAGATACGGATACAGCACGTTGGAAGAAGCAAATGAAAAGATCCGCGCTAAGTCAGGTTTCGGAGAATATTAAAAACCTGGGCGACCTGTTTTTTAGTATCTTCAATTGTCAGATCTGCATAGATTACGAAATCCGCAAATTCCAGCTTCTCGTTCAGGGAAGCCTGGGCTTGAATTCTTTTTCTTGCCTCGTACTCGTCGAGACCCCTCTCTGAAAGCCTCTTGATCTGCGAATCCTCGCTTGACCAGGCTACAATGACATAATTGGCCAGTTTTTTGGCAAAGGATTTTGAAAGCAGGGGCACGTCTTTGATGATAATGGCGCCGGGATCATCGTGTAAGATTTCCTCTGTAATTCTCTGATTTTCCTTCAGGATTTCCGGGTGGACTATCTCATTCAAACTGCCCAATTCCCTGGGGGCGTCAAATACTATCGATGACAGTCTTTGCCTGTCAATAGTCTGGTCCTTGTTTAAGATTCCATCCCCGAAGTAATCAACAATCTTCCGCCAGGCCTTATGGCCGGGCTTCATCAATTCGTGGCCCAGCGCATCGAAGTCAATTATATATGCCCCAAGTTCCTTAAAAAACCCTGCAACTGTACTTTTCCCGGAGGCAATGCTGCCGGTTAAAGCTGCAATGACCATTTTGGCTTTCTGCTCCTTTTTACTCTTTCTCTTTGTAATCGGCAATCTGGGCAGGATCGGCAATTTCATAATAATGCCACGAGAATTCCTCAAAAGAAAGGTTCAGCGCGTTTGCCCAAATCTGCGCCATACAAAGGCGAGGTTTGCGTTTGCCCTGTTCAATCTGAATGAGTTCGGCAGTTGTTATGCCCACCCTCTCCGCCATATTCTGGGCGGCAATACCCTTTTTCTTTCTTACCTCACTCAAACTCATTAAGAAATCACCCTATCCTTCAGTAAATTCCTCTTCCACCGTCGTTTATCCCTCACCCGAAATATTTGCCGCAAAGCGTCCTCTCGGCCCGCCGACATTCTCAAAAGCAGAGTTGAAATTCCTGTAGAGCGATTTATATTCCCTGATCCGGTGCCATTTCTTAATTAAGCCCTCGGGGAGATCCTCTGTGATCGTTACTTTCTCCCAGCCGCCTGGAACGGGAAAGGAGTAATATGGCTTGTCCTTTGGGATACCCCGTATAAAAATCACCTGGGGCACAACCCACTCAAGCCGGGCGAGAAATATCCTGTGCATTCCGTCACAGACAATATTAAATACGGAACCGTCTTTTTCGACTGATTCTTCGATTACCGGCGGGAGCAGATCTATAGTTTCCTTGAAGCCGTCCATGAGCAGCGAGGCATAACCATTTAAGGCAAAAAGGTCTATTTTGTGCTCTTTGAGCTGCCACTTTAATTCCCGCACCTTTTGAAGTTCCCCGGTAAGCACGTAATTCTGGGCGGGCGCCAAAAAGTCGGTCCTTATTTTTTCCAGGGAGATATACACGTCTTTGTATATGTGCATCCCCGGTTCGGTCAGCATGGTAACCTGACGAAGTTTTTTGATCAGTTCTTCACTGGTATGGTGTTTTACTTTTAAAATTTGCATTGGAGATCACCTCTGTCAAATATTGCTAGATCTACTTTTAGCAATTCGTCTATCCTTGAAACGGTAAGGTCGGGGAAAGGCCAATTCCCTTTTTGAACCTGCTCGACCGCTCTTTTTTCGCGCTCCGGACGGCAGAGCACCCAGACAGTCTTAAGTCCTAATTCCATCGCAGGCAGGATGTCTTCAAGGTAAGTGTCACCAATCATAATGGAGCGCTGCGGATCCGCTTCCAAAACAGACAAACCCTTTCTCAGCAAAGCAAAGGAGGGCTTTTTCTTTCCTGCCTGAAAGCTTAAGGCTGCACAGCCGGAAATCCTGGCTATCTCCGGGCAGGCCTTTAAAAATGAACGGTAGTAGGGCGCCCAGATATTTGACACCAGGCCGACTTGATATCCCTCACCGGCAAAACGGGCAACAACTGCCGTAGCTTCGTTTATTTCCGACGCCGCTGTTTCCTGACCTTCCCAGAGGAGGGCTATCTCAGCTGCCTGCTGACCGGTCAGGGGATAAAAGGATTCTTCCAGAGAGCAGCATAGTTCCTCCCATCCCTCGAATTCCCTGCACATGATCAACTGACCCAGGCGGGACGATTCTCCTGCCGGCAGCTCCAAAAGGCGCGTGATATATCTTACAGGCGATATCTCAGGCCCTTCAATAAGCGTTGACCCGATATCAAAAAAAACTGCCTTCTGTGACCCGTTCTTTTGCATAGACGACCACTTGCCCCTAAATAAAGGTTTTTAAGATTTAATTCATTACTTTTTTATTATCTCCTGCCTATAAAACTCTAAAAAATACTTTTTATACACGTAAACGCCTAAAAAGAAAATACCTCTTCTAAACCAACAATGATAATTCCGACAAACGGCCAAAGCTGATCGTAACCTATGAAGCCGATGTGGACGCGCCTTCGGTCAGCCTGACCTCCCCGCAGAAAGGTTCCGTTCTTTCCGGGGTAATAAACATGGCTGCGAGCGCTCAGGACAGTTCCGGCATAGAAAAGGTTGAATTTTATGCGGACGATCTGCTTATCGGCTGTTGTACAACCAGCCCGTACCAGCTGACCTGGGACACCCGTAAGATACCCGACGGCAGTTACACTCTTACAGCCAGGGCTTATGACAATGCGGGGAATACCGGTTACAGCAACTGCCTTCAGCTGTCGGATACCTTTGACAACAATTCAAAAATTGAT
>JBAZGB010000136.1:0-3874 GCA_041653135.1 Eubacteriales bacterium
GGCTTTATTCTGCTTTGATCTGATACCAACTAAAGCTATCGCGTCCGCAATATCATGCTTACGCTTATGTATAGGGGCTTTGGTTATCCCGGTGTCAAACCAAGAATCGATCTCTCTATCGCAAAAAAGGACAAGGCAGGTGTCCCCTTTTGCAATCGGCATTGTAAGCCTGCCATTGCCGCCAAAAAGAAAAACTACCGGGCAGTTTTCAATGATAGGGAAAGCAACAGCAACACCACCTTTTATGATCTTCTTGCCGTTTAGAGATATTGTCGCTGTCTGCGCGGAAGAATCGAAACTCTCTATCGTACCCGGAAACGCGCAAAACATTTCTGCCTTAGCACGCTCTTTGTAATCGTCCAGTATTGTCTTTAAATCTGCACCAACAACACGTTTATTCATAATTACCTCGCGTTCAAAAATGTCATTAAATCAGGTCTATATAGGGTCACAAGAGTGCTGCACTCACCGCCTTGACTGTCGCTGATAGTGCCGCTATGCTCAATCCCGTATATTTTGTAATCACCATTAAAAAAACTATAGCTTTTGCTGTTCAGTCTTATCGCTTGGCCCAATACAAGGCCCGGTTCAAATACCATTTCAACTTGCACCATATGGTTATGTTTTATCGGTGTAGATTTTAGGCCGCTTTCTGCGCTTATTTCCGTTACTACCCCGGCAAAACAGTCACCTTCTTCCAAAACATGAACGGTATTATTGTCTATGAAGCATTTATTATCTGTTTCCCTTTTAAGCAATTCCCAAGTTTCACCGAATAACGGTATCCCACGAGAATAAGTTGTGTCATAGCTGTGTATTGCCCCTTTGGTGATTGCGCTGTCAGCTTTAGTCAATTCGCTAATAAGACTTAAAATGGTGTTATTCTTGCTTTCTCCGGCTCTCATATTGCGGGAAGTAACGGCAGCCTGCACGGTATCACTTGCACCAAAGCACTCAAATTCTGTCGCATAATCGGTGCTTCCCGGTCTACGGTATGAACAGCATGATTTGACATTTCCTATGAAAAGATATGGAAGATTACCTTCGCCATAACCGGCCGCTATTTTGATCGGCGGCATCGGTGATACCATACTTTGCCAAGGATCACGATATAAAGAATCACGTCTTGCTTTCCCGACGTTTAAAACCGTTATTTTTGCTGTTGCCAAGGCAGGCATGACAAATCTTTTAACTACAAAAGTCATAGTTAGAGGACTTTGCAGTACTATTTCTACATTTTTATCATTCGGAAGGTAAGCTGATGCCATCTGCGCTAATGAATCAGATGCAGCTTTACCAGAGTATGCAGCTTGATAGGCTAAAGACCCCGTATCTACATTACCTATGGTATTAATTCTGAATTTTCTTCCAAACTTAACCATTTATAAAAGCCTCCACGGTATCAATGTCCTCAGCTTGCAAGAGATAAATACTCGCCCTACCCTCGCTAAAATCGGTTAAAAATACCGGCTCCATGCCATCAGCAACTGTGCAAGCTAGACCAAAAGGCAAAATATTGCGGAAAGCCCTTAACATATTCGGGCTGTTGACTATCCGGCGGCCATTGTAGGTACGGTTTTCATACGAAAACGAATAAAACCAACCTTTTTGAGTTTCCGAATACCAAAGGGTAAAATCAATCTTTTTACCGGTAGACAACATCAAAGCCATCTGTTGTTTTGGGTCTGCGGTAATATCTTCTATTTTGTGCATTTACCACCCCGCCTTTAATGTCGAAGCAATACTGGTAACTGCTGTTCCGGCGGTCAACCCCTTTTGCACGAATGACGCGCCCATGTGAGCCGCGCGTCCTGCGGCAGTAGTGCCGGGAGTATTTCCGATAATATTGACCTTCTTAAACGTAATGGCAAATTCAGATACGTATTTGTTATCATCGCGCTGTAAGATACCAAGCCTTTCGATCATCATCGAAGAATACAAATTCCATGGAGTTTGCACCGAACATAATGTGCGCGAATTTCTTAAACCTACAAACCAGTTATAGGCTTTTTGCTGCTCTGTTTCGGCGGTATCTCTGCCGGTGAAAATATCGTAAATGCTTTGAGCCTTATCTAAAACGTTATTGATTTTATTGTAAGTGCTAGATATATTGGCTATTGCTTGCGTTGCCTTGGTACTAAATGCCGGGGATAATCCGCTAAGGTTAGCGAATGCCGATAGAACGCTTAGGGCTTGATCTAAGGTGCTTTCACCGTCGTGATAAACCTCGCCCATGTAGCCTTTGACCGTATAGCGTTCTGGCCTCATGGCTGCATGATCTTGGATGGCTGTATTATCTTCAAGCCAGTTATCAGTTATTTCCGTTTCAAGCGTTTCCTCCTCATCACCTAAAATTCTGAATTTGAAACCGGCGATACCAGATAATGCCGAACGGCCCAATATCGGACGCACAATATAATTATCTACCGCATTATTTATCGCGTTGGTTACTGCCGCTGGGTTTAGGCTGTTGATAATACCGGCTATGCTACCCATGCTAACGCCTCATTTTTTTGTTGACAAAAAGATAATAGAGAGTAAAAAGAGTGTATGAATTTCATAGCCGTATCTATACTTTTAGGAATCATGATATTCCTTGCCATTAGGGTATTCGGATCAGAAAATAATAAAAAATATTTAAGCAAAGAGGAAGTTTCCCCAATGAAAAATTTTACTATTTTAGCCATCGGATTTATATCTTTAAGAGGATGTTTTAGAATGGCTACGTATGATACCAGCACCCCACCTCTTTTGTATTGGTCTAATACGTGGTTGTTTGTAATAGTGATTTTATTATTCGGTATATGCTCGCATTTATCTAAAAAATGAATCATGCTTAATACTCCGGTGGTGTTTGCCTGTCGGCATCGGATATTGCTTCCAGCAACGCTTTCTTAACGTGCTTTTCTATATCCCTAGAATCTTTCGTTTCAACGTTTATGTTTACTTTAACGTCATACATTCCCCCACCTCTAATCCTGCGTTGTTCCAAATGCAAATTTGGATCTGGATTAAAATTAGAAAATTTATTTTTCCAAAAATCTCCGGCTTCTGAGAACATCATTCCGTATGATGAAAGTTGGCTATCTTTCCACTTTTTTGGGTCAGCAATCAGGGAATTAACGTTAAAGCTCCACCAGTTATGAAAAAAAGTTCCCAAATCTGTAGTAGCCTTGGAAATATTTAAACCTGCCTTTGTGTCTGTATTAGTAACCCCCGGGTTTAATGCCGGTGTTTCTGCCATAGCCTTGCCGGCAGTATCTAATCGTTGTAATCCTACAATACCACTGGGTGCCATTCCAAAATACGAAGCGAGTGTGGCTTTTGCTTCAGCAGATTTAGCTGATTTTAGTTCCTCCTGAATTTTTTCTATTATGCTTATTTCATCTTTTCTATAATCAACACCAAGCATTGCAAAGGCTCCCGCCTCGGCTTCGCCACCTGGAAGCATTGCCTTCCTGCGCATCTCGAAAATAGTTTTTAAAATTCCTTGGGCTTCATTAGCTTTAACGCCTACTCGCCCCATTGCGCGAGTGAATCTGTCAATCTCCTCTTCTGGCATACCAGTCCATGCTGATAATTCCTTAATTGATTCAGAGGCTTCAATGCTATTGCTCGTAAACTTTTCCATTGCAGCCGCCAATCCACCAAAGCCAAGCATGGCCGCGATCGATACGAGGTTAAGCTTGCCCACGGACCCGACAAAATCATCGAATTTGTTTTTGTCTACGTCAAACCCAAGATTTATTAAGAGATCGCCAACTTTCATTTGTCTTTATTTAACTCCCTGGCTTTTAACTCAAAATCCTTTGTAAATTCCTCGCACTCGAGCATATCCAAAACCAGATCACCCGGCATATCAAGTATCTGCTGC
>JBAZGB010000137.1:0-3860 GCA_041653135.1 Eubacteriales bacterium
ATACAAGAATGCAGTAATGGCGCGGCTTTTAGCCAACCCATATTTATCCAAAGGGATGTTTTGGCTAATTATGAGCTTTGGGAGGTGAAAGTTGGGTTAGCCAGACGGTTTTTTTATAACGAAGATATTTCCTTGCATTGCCCTTGAGACGCCGCCAACTTGCGAGAAACCTTTGCTGGCCTTGACTGCCGCCTCTTTTCTGCAGCGTTTCCAATTAGGACGGCCAAATTCTGCTCTATTCCTCTTCAGTAGGCTTAGAGCCGGCAGTAAGCATCTGAACCTGGTTTTGAGAAAAAACTACCATTAAACTGCAACAACACTTTTTACTTCAGGAAGTTCTTGTTTCAGAACTTGCTCTATTCCATTTTTCAGAGTCAGCGCAGCAGCCGGACAACCTCCACAAGCTCCCTTTAACCTAACTTGTACTACGCCTTCAGGACTGACGTCAACAAGCTCTACATCTCCACCATCTCTTTGGAGAAAAGGTCTGACTTTATTCAATGCTTCCTGTACTTTTTCCTTCATCAATTACAACTCCCTCCAGTACAATAGATTAATCAAGCAATACTAAGTTGATTGTACATTTAAACTCTACCAGTGGCAAAAAGAATATATTTATAAGATATATGTTTTTAATAAATATATTTTATTAATGCGATCAACATAAATATAAATATTGACTTAATTTCATTTCAAGCCAAATATCTCCAAAAGATTAAAGTACAGTCTCCTGGGTGAAAATTTTAAGTATGGCCGTCTTATTTAGCTGACAATAGAAATAAAGCAGCCGTAATTATTCGACTGCTTTAATTAATTATTTTTTATCGTAAGTCTAATACTCCTGGGGAAGTTGTTTCAACTGGTCCAGGAAAAATACGGGTCCGTCCAGGCAGACATACTTGCTGCCTATATTGCACCTGCCGCATTTCCCGATGCCGCACTTCATTCTCATTTCCAGAGTCGTTATTACATGATCATCCTGATAGCCTAATTTCTGAAGATTTTGCAGGACGAACTTGATCATTATTGGCGGTCCGCAGGTTAAAGCATACTTGTTTTCAGGCGAAGGCTGCAGTTCTTCCAGGTAAGTAGGAACAAAGGCGACGTGTCCGTCCCAACCCTCTTCGGCTCTGTCAATGGTCGTATAAATTTGTGTGTCCTGCCTTTTGGGCCAGTTTTCGAACAGTTCTCTCTTAAAACACAGGTCATCCACCGAACGGGCGCCGTAGATTATATCCACCTTACCGTAATCCTTGCGGTGTTCATCGTCAAGGACATAGTTGATCAGCGAACGCAGGGGCGCCAGCGCAAAACCTCCCGCAATAAACAGGATGTCTTTTCCCTCTAAGAGTTTGTAAGGAAAATTGTTTCCGTACGGCCCCCGTATACCGATCTGATCGCCCACCTCAAGCTGATGAATTACGTTGGTCAGGCGCCCGACCCTCTTAATAGTAAATTCCAGGAAATCTTTATAAGTCGGGGAGGAGGTAATCGAAATCATGGCCTCTCCTACACCAGGTATAGAGAGCATGGCGCATTGCCCGGGCTCATG
Source organism: Eubacteriales bacterium (assembly GCA_041653135.1). Classification (GTDB taxonomy): domain Bacteria; phylum Bacillota; class Desulfotomaculia; order Desulfotomaculales; family Nap2-2B; genus 46-80. Next base: position 1,553 of record JBAZGB010000137.1, read on the forward strand.
CAGAAAATTCCCTTTGCCGCCGCCTTCGAATTCAACCTTAAAAGTTTTTGTGTCACTCGTTTCATCAATGATATTAGTAATAAACGCCATGCGCGGCAGGATGGGGTTTTGACAATTACTCATTCCCGGCCACCTCCTGCAAGTCAAGAATGATTTTACGGGGATCAATGTTTACCGGGCACTTTTGAACACAACGCCCGCAGCCCACGCAGCCAAATAGGCCATACCTGTCTTCGTGGTATTTGAATTTGTGCAAAAAGCGGTTCCGTACCCGTTCTTTTTTGCTTGGACGCGGGTTATGGCCGCCTGCCATCAGTGTGAAATCTTTAAACTGGCAGGAATCCCAGCAGCGAATTCTTTCTCCTTCAAGGCCGCTTCTTGCGTAATCATTGATATCAAAACAATGGCATGTCGGGCAAAGGTAGGTGCAGATCCCGCAGCCCAGGCAGCGGTAAGAAAGCTCCTCCCAGTAAGGAATCTCGTAATTAGCATCTAAGAAGGCTTTTACTTTTTGGAGGTTGAAATCGCCTTTTAAGCCTGCCGGTTGTTTAAGCAGCCGGTCTGTGCCTTCACGTTTTTCCTTGTCAATCTGTTCCGCGCTGCTGTCCGAGAAAAACCGTGAATGCTTGTTAATCAGGTCAGTTCCCTGGTCGGTCAGACCTTCTGCCAGGAAATCCCCTCCGGCCGGTGTCAGGAAAATATCCGCTCCGGTTGATTCCAGAGGACCGCCGCCAACTTTAAAGCAGAAGCAATTTCTGCCCACGGACTGGCAGCCAAGCCCTATAATTATCGTATTCTTCCTTCTGTCGCAATAATAGTTATCATCAAATTTACCGTCAAAAACCGGATCCAGGGCCAGAATAGATTTAAGGTCGCATGGATGTACGCCGAAAAGCACAGCTCCGCGGGGCAAAGAAGGTGTTGACAACTCATACTTGCCTTCCTCCAGACGGAAGGAAAAGATCTGTTCTGACTGCGGAAAAAACCAGCTCTTTGGCGGCACAAAAGAATTTTGAAAAGAAAAGTCAACTTGTCCGGCGTCCGCCACGGGGCTGAAGGAAACAATTTCATGTTCCCGGACGGGGGCAATCAGGATACGGTCTTTGGTTAATTCCTGCAAAAATTGGACCAGGTTATCCCTGGTTATTTTTTTGTAAACTACCACAAAATCACCCCCTAATTTTGACTTTCCGGATCGTCGAGAGAGTAAAAGCTCAGCACCGGGAGGGCCTCAAGATCGCTGCCTGGCATGGGCGCCCCGAACAGTTCCTTGATGTCCTTGATTATTTTCCTGTTTAATACCCGCAGGGGTATTTCCGCGGGGCAGACCCTCTCGCATTCTCCGCAATCGGTGCAGCGGCCGGCTACGTGAAAAGCCCTGATCAAATGAAAAGCGGTGTTATCGGAAAGATTCACCGTTTTTGCCACCCAGTCCGGTTCAACCATATCAAAAACACATTCCCGGCAGCTGCAGGCCGGACAGGAGTTGCGGCAGGCATAGCAACGCAGGCACCGTTCAAAGTATTTGTCCCAGTACTTGCTTTTTTCTTCAAGCGGTTCATCTTCCAGGGCCGCTACGTCGTTAAACGAAAGGTCGGCCCTGTCAGCTTCAAAACCTTTTTCTCCAAACAGGTAGTCTGAAATTACCGGACGGCTGGATTCGCACTGGCGGCATTTTTCCAGGAGCCCTTCCTCAAGGCTAAAGGTAACGGGGCCGCTGCTGGTTTGTAATTTAATACCGGCATTGTCCACTGTTGCCTCGGAAAGCACAGCATCCACCGGTATTTTGGCTTCGGCAGGCCCGGATTTTAGTTGCCCGGGACAGTTTACACCCAGCACGATTATTTTTTCCCGTTCGATCTGTTTATCCTGCAAAAGCCGGATTATGGAACGGGAGTCACAGCCTTTGACCACAATAGCTATTTTCCCCTCGAAGTTATTCCATTGCAGCAGATAGTTTGCCAGATTCGACACGCAAAAGGGGTTGAAAACCAGTTTGCCGACGTCTTCGGCGCGCTTAATGAATACTGGCATGGTCCTAGTGTTATCACTCCCAGCCCCGTAGCCGATGACCATCTGTACATCCCCGGCGGCCAGCAGCTGGCTGGAGGTTGCTCTAATTTGCTCCTCTATCCCTTTCATGCCGGTCTATCTCCTTGTTTAAAGACATTAGATCTTTTGAGTTTTTTATTAGGACCGAGTTTCTTAATTTGCTCGTCTATTTTTTTCATAGTTTCAGCAAATTTTGCTCCTTCGGAGCCGCTAATCCAGTAGAACTGAAAACGTTCCGGCTCCAGGCCTACAAATT
>JBAZGB010000138.1:0-3796 GCA_041653135.1 Eubacteriales bacterium
AGCAGAAAATATTCTGTATGAAATTGGGAGATGTGATAATCATGCCGAAAGGTAGAATGCCTAAGCCGGCGCACATGAGGCAAAACAGAACCAAAAAAGCGGGGGCAACAACTTTGCCGAATCCTGATTCGGATCAGGCAGAGCGAGGTAAAGTTCCAGCATTGCAAAATCCGGACAAACGCAAGTTTCACCGTCTTACCCGGGCCTGGTGGAAGCACGTTTGGGAATCACCCATGGCAGGTGAATTTTTACCAACCGACATAGACGGTCTAGCAAGGCTTGCCCTGCTGGTAGACGATTATTATAAATTCCCCTTTAAGGGTAAGGAGCTGCTTTCGGAAATTCGCCTTCAAGAGGCGCGCTTTGGTTTGTCACCTGTTGACCGCAGCCGGTTACAGTGGGAAATTTCAAAAGGTGAAGAGGCAGAGAGAAAAAGAAAGCCGCCTAAATCACAGCATGATCCATCGTCTATTGATCCAAGGGGGATTCTCGGGGTGGTTAAATGAGTATTTTAATGGTCCCAGAAGACATACAGCCGTGGCCTTCGTTAGGACTGTTGGTCTGTCGGTTCATAGAAGAAAACCTTGTTTTTGGGCCCGGTGATTTACGAGGGATGCCCGCTATTCTTGACGATGAGAAGCGGGCATTAATCTGGAGGATATACGAAATTTATCCGCAAGGCCACATACAGGCTGGCCGTCGCCGGTTTAAACGTATCGGTCTAAGTTTGGCTAAAGGTTTAGCAAAAACAGAACTGGCCGCTTGGATTGCGGCGTGTGAACTGCATCCGGAAGCACCGGTCCGATGTGATGGTTTTGATAGACGGGGGAATCCACTCGGGGCGCCGGTAAGAGATCCATATATTCCGATGGTGGCCTATACTGAGGAGCAGTCAGATGAATTATGCTACGGAGCATTAAAAGCAATCCTGGAAGAAAGTCCAATCCGGGATGATTTTGATATAGGGTTAGAAAGAATCATGCGTCGGCAAGGAGACGGGAAGGTTGTTTCGTTATCGACAAGCCCTTCCGCTCGTGACGGCGCTAGGACAACATTTCAAGTGGCTGATGAAACGCACTGGTGGACTAATCCGAGACTTATTAAGGCACACCAAACGATGATGGCCAACCTGCCGAAACGTAAATTATCCGATGCCTGGGCGCTCGAGGTTACGACAGCTCCGGAGCCCGGAACCGGCTCAGTGGCGGAATCCACAATGGAATACGCAAAGTCCATAAAAGAAGGTCGGGCAAAAGATTCCCGGCTTTTTTTCTTTCACCGGCAAGCTTCTGATTCTCTTGACTTGGAAACAGAGGAGGGCGCAAGGGCAGCAGTTATAGAGGCGTCCGGCCCAGCTGCAGCCTGGCGGGATATTGATGCTATTGTAGAGCTTTGGCGGGACCCAACAACAGACAGAACGTACTGGGAGCGTGTTTGGTGTAACCGATTAGTCAGATCAAGTAATAAGGCTTTTGACGTAGAACAGTGGAAGGAATTAATCAAAGAAGAAAATCCCGTTAAGTCAGGGGATTTAATTACCCTTGGGTTTGACGGAGCCCAGTTTCATGACTCAACGGGGCTTGTAGCCACTCATGTTGACACCGGTTTTCAGTGGGTTTTTGGAGCATGGGAATGCCCTTTCGGTCACGACGGTAACTGGCAGGTACCCACAGACGAGGTTGACGCAGCTGTTGACGCTGCTTTTAAAGAATATAATGTCTGGCGCCTGTATGCAGATCCCCCCTACTGGCAGTCCTGGATTGCTAAATGGGCGGGGAAGTACGGCACTGAAAGAGTTATAGAGTGGTGGACAAACAGGCGCCGGCAGATGTCGTATGCCCTGGAAGGTTATAGCACCGCTATAGCCAGCAGGGATATTTCACATGATGGAAATAAGATATTGTCCAGGCATATTGGCAATTCTTATCGTCATAATTTACCAATCAAAGACGAAGAAGGAAAGGCTTTGTGGTTGATTAAGAAAGAGCGGCACGATTCACCGCATAAAATAGACGTTGCAATGGCGTCTATTTTATCCTGGGAAGCCAGGACAGATGCTATTACGGCGGGAGCAAATCTTAGTAAAGCTTCAATTTACGAAACCCAAGCCTCGTTCCGGTTATAAGGGAGGAATCAACATTGAAACAGTGGCTAAAGAAGCACCTTAAATTTCCCAAGATAAAGCCCAAATTGCCCTATATCAGTGACGAAAAAGCAGAGAGCATTGCTAGAGAAACAGGATTAATCCTGTTTTTTTGTATTACTTATGTCGGTATTTACGGCTATGACTGGCGACTTGCAAACATAATTTGTGGTACCGTAGGTTGTTGGTTTTTTTATCCCAGGGCAGGGCGGTGATTAAATGGGATTGTTAAGCAGAATGGCTGTAAAGAATCTGATGTCGCTGGGTGACCTTGACAGAATGATGGAGGAAGCCTTCTCCGGCCGGCCGACGACCGCAGGCGTAAAGGTCAGCGAATCAACCGCCTTAAATTTGATAGAGGTGCAGAAATGTGTCCGGGTCCGGGCAGAGACAAGGGGCTGCCTTCCGGTGTCGGTTTTTAAGCGGCGCAAGAACGGTAAAGGCAGGGACGAGGCAAGGGATCATCCTCTTTATGAGATCTTAAATATTGCGCCCAATAGTGAAATGGACAGCCAGACATTTTACGAACGCATGGAAATATATTTTTCCCTTTGGGGTAACGACGTCTCAGTCATCACCAGAAACACCAGTCGGAATAAAAACGTAACTGAGCTTTACCCGCTGCCCTGGTACAAGATGCGGGTAAAGCGAGATGAGAACACCAACAAACTCTATTACGAATACTGGGACAGAGGAAAGCCGGAGAAGTTTCCTCCGGAGAAAATATTTCACGTTAAGGGCATGAGCTTTGACGGCCTGGTCGGGATCTCAACCATCGGTATGGCCAGGGAAGCTGTAGCGCAGGGCCTGGCCATGAGTGAGTTTGCCAATAGATTTTTCGGCCAGGGAATGAACATGGGCGGCATACTTGAAACACCAAACATGCTTTCAAAAGAAGCCCGAGAAAACATGAGAAAAGCGGCCAAGGAAATGGGCGCAGGCCTGGGCCATTCATGGGAGCCCTTCCTACTTGAAGAAGGTACCAAGTGGAGCCGGATCGCCATGTCCTTTGTCGATGCTCAGTTCATCGAAATGATGAACCTGGGTAAGTACGATATCGACGGCTTATTCCGGGTACCGCCTCATATGGTGGCTAATCTTGAACGCAGCACAAACAATAACATCGAGCACCAAGGAATTGAGTTTGTAGTATATTCCTTACTGCCGATGATAACCAGATTTGAAAGAATGGCCAACTGGAAGCTGCTCACTCAAAGAGATAGGGCAGAAGGTTTTTATGTGAAAGTCAATGTAGATGCGTTGCTCCGTGGCGATGCAGTCAGCAGGGGTCAATACCTTAACCAGAAGCGGCAGAACGGAGCCCTTTCAGCTGATGACTGGCGTGAACTTGATGATGAAAACCCAACCGGTGTAAAAGGCGGCGACGCATACCTGGTTAATGGTAACATGATCAGCCTGGAAGCGGCAGCGGGACAGCAGCCGAGGAATTCAAGCGGCGGAGGTGAGAAGGGTGAAAATTAAAATCAATGGAATAATTATCCCAAATAGCGAGAAATGGATATACGACTGGTTCGAGATTGACTCTATTACCCCCAAGGAAGTCGAGGACGCAATTAACGAGGCCAATGGTGAGGATTTGGATATTGAAATCAATTCTCCAGGCGGTGACGTCTTTTCTGCTGGTGAAATATA
>JBAZGB010000139.1:0-3788 GCA_041653135.1 Eubacteriales bacterium
ACCCTTTTGCTGGGGCGTGTCTTTGTGCTGTTCTGAACACCTTTTAGCACCCTCACGTATGTTTTATTTACTTTTATCTTACGATGCCCACAATCTAAATCTGAGCGCTTCAGGGCAATCGCCTCGCCTGGCCGCAGACCTGTCTTTAACATAAACAGGGCAAACATATAATAGTGGCTGCACTTTCCCATCTCAGCCATGAAAACCTTGCACTCTTTTTCGGTTAACGCCTTCACCTCCTTGTCTTCACTTTCAATATTATCCCTGGGTATTATTACGTGGCGCGCAGGATTTTTAACAATAAGATTTGTTCCCTCGGCCCTCTCCAAGGCGCCGTTTATTAAACTATGAGTAGCCTTTATGGTTTCTGTGGCCTTGCCTTGTTTTTTCAAACCGTTGTAATATTTTTGGATCAGTTCCAGGCTAAGATCCTTTAATCTGATATTGGCTATTTCGGCCTTTTCCAACCTCTTTATTGATGTTTGGTACTTCTCTTTTGTGTTGACTTTAAGCGCAGGTTCTTTATATGTCTCATACCATTCACGACACCATGATATTAAAGTTTTGTCCGAGGGATCTACATACGTACCTTTTCCAAGGGCTGCAAGCGCATCTCTCATTTTTTCCAGCACTCCGCCCTTACCAGTCTTTTTCTTTCCGTATATGCTTTTGTATTTTGTTCTGCCGCTTTCATCAATACCTATAGGGTATCTGGCCTGATACAATCCTTTCTCCTCAATCCAGCGAATCGAACCTTCGTTCCTTCCCCGACGGGGTTTCTTTTGCTTGGTTTCCTTCTCTTCCTTTGGCACTGGCAATCATCCCCTTTTTTAATACGACTTACGACTATAAATAAAACATATGTTTGGGTTAAAAGGGTAAAAAATTTTCATATTTTTTCAGATATATTAATTCTTGAGGAACTCCGCACGCCAGGGCAACCTTTTCTAAAGTGTCATATTCATAAACCGCTTGATCTGAAACAAGAAGTTCAACGGCAAATTCGTTTGTTTCTTGCTCGTAACGATTTATTGAGAAAAATGTGTGTTTCTTTAAAAACGGCGTGTTTATTTTTGGATGCAGGATAGCATGTCCAAGTTCGTGAGCACAAACAAAACGCTGCGACGCGTCATCCAGCCAATGGTTGATGTGAATAAATTTAATGCGTTTATAGGTGCTGTAGTATCCAAGCGTGCTTCCTAAAGGCTCACGTATAACGATTACGTTTTTATAGTTACTTTAGGAACCGAAGTTTTGTATTGTTTACAAAGGCACTTAATATTTTCTAATATACTCATCAACCCACCCCCTTAAAAACTAAAATATTCGGACCTACCCTATTGACTACCCGAAAATGTTCGGGTATTATTGTTTTAACAGCTTAAATGTAGGCCAAAAAGACAACAAAAAATCAGAGGATTAAAAATCCTTTTAAAAAATCGTTCCCCAACGACTTACATATTTTGTTGTCTTATGCGTCTTATAATAGAATATCTTCTGTCGTCTGTCAACATTTTAGCTGAAAATTTACAAAAAAAGGAGGGTAAAAATGTCAGGGTACTCAGCTTTCGGGCTGGAAGCCCGGTCAATCATGCTCAAAAAGAGTATCACTATGACTTCCCTTGCCAAAGAGCTGGGCATAACAGTTTCTTATTTGTCGGAAATTTTCAAAGGGACAAGAAACGGAACAGCTCAGAAAACGAAAATCGCTCAACTTTTAGGCATGTCAACTACTGGACTGACTACTGAAGAAAGGAGTGTGGGGTAGGTTTTTGAGGCAAGCGGCGTTTGGTAAAAAGAAAAAGCCGCTCTCGCAAAGCGGCCTGAAGAAAATTCCTGCCTATATAATAGCACGACCGGATCAGCCGGTCAATTAGAAATGAGGGTCTGAGAACATGGATAAATTACAAATTTTTAATAATCCGGAATTTGGACAGATCAGAATGGTTGAGATTAACGAGAAACCCTACGCGGTTGGGAATGATGTTGCAGGAATGCTGGAATATGCCAGACCTTATGAGGCAGTAAGTGCACATTGTAAGGGGGCGGTAACTTACCGTATCCCTACCGAAGGCGGTATGCAAGACCTTAAAGTCATTCCCGAAGGTGATATCTATCGGCTGATTGTCAAGGCCGCAGATCAAAGCAAAAACCCTGAAATAAAGGAAAGAGCAGAGAGAATCGAGTCTTGGATCTTCGATGAGGTACTACCTGAGATAAGGAAGACCGGAGCTTATGTTACAAATCAGGCTAATCCAGAAATGCTTCGTAAGAAAGCCGATGAAATTGAAAGTCTGTCAACTTTGAATGAAGCAGCAAAAATCATTCTTCCAATACTGGAAGAAGCCGGTTTGAAACCACAATACAGGGCTTTAGCCCTCAGGCAGATATATCGCAAAGGCGGCCTGGACTTACCAATTGAGGAGCTAAAAGCTGAAAAAGCAATTTTTGACCTTACAACTATTGCTAAAGCCGTGGGTCTCTATTCTGCTGCCGGTAAACCTCATGGGCAAGCGGTAGGCGCCATTGTATCACGGCTGGATATTTTTCCTGATGAAAAAGAGATTGTCACGTTTGAAAGAAACGGGCATTCGGGTACGGCTAATCAGTATACAAAGAGTGTTATTGAGAAAGTTGACTGCTGGATTAAAAATCAAGGTTATCCTTCGGAAATACCCTTCACCGATAGCAAGGGAAATAATAGGACCTTCAGTTTAAAATATTCGCCTTCTGAAAAAATGTAATTTTACCCATAAGGAAAGCCGTGATTTAGATGACCAAAGAAAAAACAACACCTGATTATAACAATCTTCCTTTAATTCTTACCCCAAAGGACGTACAAATTGCCCTGGGCTTGCCGGACAATCAAATAAACCAAGTATACCGGCTTTTCAAGAGCAAGAAATTTCCATCCGAAAAGATAGGCGGCAAATATATTATCCCGAAGCCGAGGTTCCTGACCTGGCTGGGAGAGTCAAGAGCTATCAAATGAAAAAGGATGAATTCATGACTAAGATATTCCGCCACCCAGCCACCATTCTCACGGATTTATCTCAAAAATACGCCAGGGGCGAAATTAAGCACACCGAGTACATGCGCAGCTTAGCCTTCATCCTCCGCAGGGTGATCAAACGGAAATATTACGAGTGCGGAGGAGCTCTTTACACGGACTGCGGGAACATCAATACTCCCTGGCTGACCCATCCGCTGGTAACTGTCGAGGCTCTTTACACCGCTCCCGGGGGCGTCTGCCCGGCGTGCGGCATCAAAGACTGGTGGGTACTCAAGGGGGCCAATGTTTTAACCGTAAGCTGCACAGGATGCGGGTCATTCTACAAAGTAAAGGGGGTGGATGCTCGTGCGAAGGGTGTTACGTGCCGCTGAGTTCTGGATTTGGAGCGATGTTGTCTTGAAAGGCTCCGGCATAATCACTCTTGCCGCCATGGTTGTCCTGACCATGTACGTGCTGGTCAGCGGGGCTAGGGTGCTCGGGTTGTGAAAAAAGCGGGCTCTCGGGAAAGGATGATGCGACTAAATGAGCTTTTATTGCAGGTACTGCGGAGCGTACAACACCGACTGCGGAGAAATCATGCGGAACGTAGTCATAATGACGGCCTTCAATCTGGGGCGCATTAAAAGAGCGGTTGAGAACCTAGACTCCGGGGACCTCTTTAAAAAGGAGGTGAAAGCTTGCTTGAATGGAGCGATAAAATCGAAAACGTCTGTTTTCCCAAACTGAAACCGGTCAGGAGGCGGTGGATATGGAGGCCGGGGTGGGCGATTAGCGC
>JBAZGB010000140.1:0-3762 GCA_041653135.1 Eubacteriales bacterium
CCTCACCGCAGCGTAGAATTGGATATTGAACATTTAATATTGGACATTGGACATTCCCAAAGGGGGTCTTCTGCCGGGCCTGCCCCGTGAGATGGCTTTGCCTATCTCACCTTGGGGGATCCAGTTTTTGCATTGCCGGGTTTTGTTTAGCCGCTGCCGGTACGGCAGCGCAATATTTAGCCCTGGGTTTTACCCAGGGTTGTTTGGCCCCGAAGCAGGCTTCGGGGTTTACCCACTGAACGCCCGCCCCGGGCGTTTGTATTTAGCCCCGCCATCTCCGCCCTTGGCGAGTGGCGGGGTTTACCCGCCGTAGGCGGGTTGCAATCGCGAGGTTCGCTTAATTAAATCCGCAATCTGCAATTCCAAATCAACAATTACTCCCCGCTTTGTTTCTTCTTAAAAAACGTGCTTTTCTTTTGTTGTTTTGTGTTATACATTAGCAAGTGATTACGGTGATAGAGAAAGGGCATATCTTATGTACGTAAAGAGAATCAAAATAGAAGGTTTTAAGACCTTTCGCAAGTTTAGTTTGGACCTGAATAAGTGTCTAAACATAATCGTTGGCGATAATGAGACGGGAAAAACTACCTTGCTAGAAGCAATTAACCTCGTTCTTTCTTGCCAACTTGACGGTCGCAATATTCAGTATGAACTGAATCCCTACATCTTCAATGTCGACATGGTTAAGGACTATTTTAATGCCCTCAGAGAAGCGAGGAGTCCATCTCCTCCACATATTCTTATAGAAGCATATCTTGAAGATGACGAAAGCAGTGAAATAGCTAAGCTAAGGGGAACTAATAACTCCGAAGGAGAAAGCTGTCCGGGACTGAAGTTGTCCGTGGAATTAAATGAAGGCTTCGCTGATGAATTTATAGAATACTTCAAGACATCTGAAAATCCCGAAATCATACCGATAGAGTACTACAAGGTTGTCTGGAATGATTTCGGAGGTAACCCTGTGGCAACCAGAAATCTTCCGTTCAGAGCAAAAATAATCGATACAAGTCTTGTCAGAGGATACTTAGGCCCGAACAAATACGTCTCAAGAATTATCGGTGATGTCTTGGGAGATGACCAACGGTTGCTGTCCATAGCATACAGGAAGATGAAACATTTATTCATGGAAGAGGACGGTATAAAGAAAATAAATGAACATCTGGCAGACAAGAAAGGAGATGTCACTAGCAAGAAGCTTACTGTTTCGATGGATATGTCTGCTCGTTCGAGGTGGGAAAGTAGTATCACGGCTCACTTGGACGATATACCTTTTGATTCCGTTGGGAAGGGAGAGCAATGCCGTGTGCAAATGAAGCTTGCTATCGAAGCCACTGACGATTCAAGTGTACTACTGATTGAGGAACCTGAGAATCATTTGTCGCATTCTAACATGTCCAGATTGATAGAGGAGATTACGCAGAGAGGTGCCCAAAGGCAAATAGTTGTCGCTACCCACAGCAATTTCGTTTTGAATAAGTTGGGAATAGACAACGTGAAACTGCTATCGCGAAATGCGAACCCTATGATTATAGACCACTTGTCGCCAGACACCAAAGAATACTTCATGAAGCTTCCCGGGTACGATACGTTAAGATTAATTCTGTCAGCCAAGACCATTCTTGTGGAGGGACCGTCTGATGAGCTGATTGTTCAAAAGGCTTATAAGGCGAAGCATGGGAAACTGCCTTTAGATGACGGTGTTGATGTAATATCAGTCGGAATGTCTTTCAAGAGATTCCTTGAGATTGGGAAACTACTGAAACTGAATATCAGAGTCGTTACGGATAATGACGGGAGTGTTAAAAACCTTAAAGAAAAATTCAAGGATTATCTTGATGATGATAATAAGGTAGATAACATAAAGATATGCTACGATAGCAACGAGAACTACCCGACATTAGAACCTCAATTGCTTAAGGCAAACTCGTTAAAGGTGCTGAATAAAGTGCTGGGTGCAGCTTTTGAAAGCGATGATGCTCTTATTGCGTATATGTGTGACAACAAAAACAAAACAGACTCTGCTCTAAAAGTATTCAACTCTGTCGAGAACCTGACTTTTCCGGAATATATAAATAATGCAATCGAATAGAAACAGAATAGTTGTAGCTTCCGCCGGTTCTGGCAAGACAACATTCTTGGTCGATGAAGCATTGTCGCGGCCAGACAAAAAAATTGCAATCCTCACATATACCAATAACAACATTAGTGAAATCAAGAAGAAGTTCTATAAAAAACATGGAGGAATCCCTAAAGGTGTAGATGTGATGCCATGGTTTTCCTTTCTGCTACATGAGTGCGTAAGACCGTATCAACGGTCAGTGTATCCAAAACAACGAGTAAGAACGATTCATTTTCCAAAAGGTCGTTCGCCTTATTGGGAAAGTTATTCTGATACTGAAAAATACTATTTTCAGGATGGTGACGAGATATACTCGGATAAGATTTCACGGTTTGTCATAGATTGCGAAACGAAATCGGATGTGCTTGTGACCAAAAGATTGATTGATATATATGACGAGATATTTATTGATGAATTCCAAGACTTAGCTGGTTGGGATCTGGCTCTATTGGAGGTCTTTATGGAGGCCGGAATTCGCATGCTGATAGTTGGTGATCCCAGGCAATGTACTTACACTACAAATAATGCAGCAAAGTATAATCAATACAGTGGTATAAAAGTTTTGGATTTGGTTCGCAAATGGAAAGATAATAATCTTTGCCAGATTGAGAATCATGCAAGAAGCTACAGATGCAACCAAATAATTTGTGGTTTTGCCGACATGTTGTGGCCTGATATGGAAAAAGCGGTATCCCACAACAGCACTATCACTGGCCATGATGGGATTTTCGTAATACCTAAAAATTACGTTAACGACTACATTAAACGTTTCTCGCCTGCCCTTCTTCGGTATGATAAAAGAACTACGGAGACTTATGGCCATCCTTCGCTGAATTTCGGAAATGCTAAAGGATTAGAGTTTGACAGAGTTCTGATTCTTCCACACGGCCCAATAAAAAAATACCTTAAAAGCGGCGATGTGAACGATGTAAGGGGGTCTCTTGAAAAGTTTTATGTCGCCGTTACAAGGGCTAAACATAGCGTTGCTTTCCTGTATGATGGAAAATGTAGTATAGGTTGTGTTGAGTGGAAACCTACGGCAGATTAATAATAAGTTCAACCGTTTTTCTCCAGCTCGAAGCATCGCGGATATCCCAAGGGTGAGCTGTCTTGGATTAGCAATCAGGGACCCCGGTTTTCTTTTCTAATTTCTTACCTCTAACTTCGCATTCATATTAACTCCGGCCTTCCGGCTTTTCAGTTCTCCTGTCTCAAATCTTAAATTTCAAATCCACTGCTCGACTGTTCAACTTTCTAATTTCTCGCGCAGCGTCCCCGCCTCCGGCTGTGAACATTTTGAAAGCGTTACATTTTGTAACGCTTTGGTTAGCCCTCAGGCCTGCCTGAGGGTCATGAAAACACGCATCTCAAATTCCGCGTCTAAACACGGAGCGAACCCGTCCTGAGCAGCGTCGAAGGGTGGTTAAAAAACTTGGTCATAGACCACTCCATAAGTATATACGCATATACTTATATACTCTTGTGCTGCCAATACCCAACTCAACCGTTCTCTTCTGGCACTTGATTAAAATGTTCATAGTTCTTTTGACTAATCAAAAGGACTATGACACTGTTTATCGAATACACCTCCCCGGCTGACCTTCGTGGCTCTTCGTGCCTTCGTGGTTAAAAAACCTCCATAA
>JBAZGB010000141.1:0-3727 GCA_041653135.1 Eubacteriales bacterium
GCATAGGAACCGGAACAGGTCGGGTTTTTGAATTTTGCCGCAGAGCACGGCATACCTCCAAACTGTCTTTTTCGGGCAGCAGGTCAAAAATTATCAGGTCAGGTACATCACGTACAGAAACAACAACCGCCATATTCTTCCTGGATCTTAACGATTTTAAAATGATTAACGATACTATGGGACATGAGAAGGGCGATGAACTAATCAAGGAAGTTGCAACCCGGCTTAAAAGCATACTGCGTAAAGGTGATACAGTTGCCCGTTTTGGAGGCGATGAATTCATCATCCTGATCCAGAATGTTAAGGACATTGATTCCATTAATGATATCGCTAAAAATATACTTCATTCATTTGAAAAGCCTTTTGTAATATCAGGAATGGAGTGTTATATAACTGCAAGCATAGGTATCGCAATTTACCCGGGAGATGGAGAAGATGTTGAAACGCTGTTAAAAAATTCCGATCTTGCCATGTATAAGTCAAAAGAAAAAGGCAGGAATAAATATCAATTTTGCACACCGGTAATGAAAACCCAGGTTACTGAAACCATGCAGATAACCAATAAATTGTACCGGGCAATGGAAAACAATGAGCTTATGGTTTATTATCAACCTCAGATAAGCTATAGCATGAATAAAATCGTAGGTCTCGAGGCGCTGCTGAGATGGAATAATCCTGAACTTGGCTTTATACCGCCCAGTACAGTCATACCAATTGCTGAAACAACAGGTTTAATTATCCCAATCGGAGGATGGGTTTTGCAAACAGCTTGCAGGCAAAATAAAATCTTGCTTGATTCCGGTTTAGCCAGTGTTCGCATGGCAGTGAACCTTTCCATGCAGCAGCTGCGAAGTCCCAAGATAGTGGAACAGGTTGAAAACGCCCTTAGCAAAACCGGACTTCCTTCAAGTTGCCTGGAACTGGAAATCACTGAGAGCGCTTTAATGGTGGAGGAGGACACAATCTTAGCAACCTTAAATAAATTTAAAGATATGGGAATAAGCATCTCAATTGATGATTTCGGCGCCGAATATTCTTCATTAAATTACTTAAAAAACTACCGGTCGACAGGATAAAAATTGCAATGCCCTTTGTACACGGTATAAGCATATCTGAAAAAGACGAAGCAATTACCAAAGCAATTATTATTATGGCTGAAAACATAGGCTTAAAAAGTCATCGCTGAAGGTGTTGAAACAGAGAAGCAGCTCAATTTCTTAACCCAGCGTATGTGTGATGAAGTTCAGGGTTTCTATTATTATAAACCCATGCCCGCAGATGAATTGATAATAGTGCTGGAGAACGGAATTATACCATCAATTCCGGCAAAATAATGTTCTTAACCAGAAAGATTAAACCATACCTTGCATGTAGAAACAGGTGTTCAGGCCTGCCCTGGTTACCTTCATGTCCTGGCCGGCGCCGGTCCAGTGTACCGATTGGGTAGGTATTCCCTTTACATTAATACTCAGGTCAGACTTTAAGCTATTGGCGATGCTGTCGGAGATAGCGGCAACAACAATTTGGGTGATTGCTTTTCCTATGGGTGTAAAAAACCAGAAATACCAGGGAATATCGGCATCATGTTCACCATAAGGGGATGGATCGGAATTGAACCGAACGGTTTGGATATTGGGGTCGAAGCTCATCGTGTTTTTAATGTTCAGAGTAAAGGTCATGGAAATCCCCGCTTTGAGATCACAGTCTCCCTGGATATCCGTTCTCAGTTCTCCTCCTTCGATATACATTTTAAGTTTTTTAATTTCCGGATAATACCAGATAGCCCCTGATTTCACCTTTTCGGCAGGATATTTGGCGGTGTTTTGAATTTGGTGATCATCAGCCGAGAATTTAAAGTCGCCGGGTGAGGTTCCGGGATACATCCGAGGCATCTGGGGAAGGATGACGTTTTGCAGGAAAAGATCCCCAGAGATCAGATAACCTGCATTTAACTGATCAAAAACGGAAAGTATAGCCGGGTCGATCTTTCTTTCCATCGTACTGGTGTCACGGCTGCTGTTCACCGAAAGAACGCCCAGATAACCCGGTGTGGTCTTGCCTTCGCGGTCTGCATAGACAAAAGCGCATTGTACCGGGGTTAACCAACTGTTCCAATCGGGTTTGGCAAAGTTGATTTCGGCGAAAACATAGGTAGTCCGGTAAGCGTTGGCAACCATCCAGCGGGCTATACCTTCCAAAAAAAGGCTGCTGTATGTTTGACCCAGCTTACCCAGCGGGTCGACCAGTGTAATAGGCACGACCAGCCCTTCTCCACCCGGAGTACCCGGTTTAATAGCTTGCTTGAGGTTCATTCTAAGTTCCTGGGTCTCTGCTTTAACGGTAGAGGGTAAAAAGCGCATATCTACCTCTACGATCACCGCCACTCCGGCCAAATCCGCCGGTTTGGAGGAATCCAGGACAATTGAGCCGCTTATCACGGGCAATTTGAGGTGCAAAAGGCTGCCCGACCCCCCGTTCACTACCATCCAGGAACTGAAACGGCCGCTCATCCGGCAGCCATCCTCACTGTAGTCAAAGTCCTGCGGCAGTTGGCCCCAGGAATTGCTGAGCGTCTTGTTGACCTGACTGCTGTCCAGCGCAAAAACGGTATCCCATCCGAAGTTGTTCATGGCTCAACCCGCTTTCTGCGTTATGGCCTGCAGTTGGGCAGGACTGTCGGCGAAATTGGGATCGCCCAGCAGCTGGAAGGTTCCGTTTATCTGTGCGTCATTTAGTATAAAGTCAGCCGGGGTGGGCCATTTAATCGGATTGGTAGCTGCAGAAACCAGCGGATCGATAGGCGGCATAGCCTCGGCCGCACCTTTGGCGATGACCTGCTCAATGCTAACCGATATGGAGGAAATCACCCCTGCCTGCAGGGCGATAGCGTTATTAACATCGCCAATGCGTATGGCGAAGACGGTATCCCAACCGTTAGTTTCGGCGGGAATGACATTGGTTCCCAGAAAAGGCTGGGCCGGACGGGGCTTGACATACTTCTGCCGCAAGTTCTCATCCAGGTACGGAAACCGAATAATGGTGCGTTCCTGGTTGATTGATTGAGTCATCTTCATTCTCCTTATGTGTGTGGTTTACTAAGACACAGTCAAGTTCTTTGCGATTCCCCCTCTCATATGTTGGCACCTAAAGCAATTCTATGATAATCGAACCATTAGTCAGGTAATTTGCATGTTATTACCATTTCTCAATTATTCGACAGAAACAGCATCATACCTTCATAATATTTACCAATAATTCCGACATATAGCGACATTATTAGACAAAGACATGCCCTTAGCAGGCTAAGTCTATTTAATCCGAAAACAGCTTACAAAAAAATAAAGCCTTATGCGGTCCAGGTCTCCGGCAAAGTCACACTAAACGCCAATCAGTGACAGAGCAAGTTCGCGATTCCACCCCAGTTTGCGTAGGCTGGCGGCAATATTCTTAAATCCATGCAGATGCAAAAGACTGATTGCCAAGTTGCGAATAGAGGCGAATACACGAGGCTCCGACCCTATCCTGATCTGAGAACGGTCTTCATCAAATGTGACATCCCTAACCCAATGCAGGGAATTCTCAATTGACCATTGACCACGAACCAGGTCTATCGGTTCCAAAAGGGGCTTGAATGCAGTAATTTCATTGCTTTTTTTGTCCACCTGTCGCTGGCCGATGACCATTTTCTCATGTTGCAGGAAGGCCGATACCAGGTGAACCGGTTTAC
>JBAZGB010000142.1:0-3639 GCA_041653135.1 Eubacteriales bacterium
CCGATACCGAAGTAAGAACCCGCTCTATCCCTTCTTTTCGTTCTATGAAAAATTCCTTAATATCTTCCTTGGCCTCGGCAACAGTTCGTTTTGTTTTCCTGTTGGCATCGTAAATATTTTGAGGAATTTCCTGATCAGCGACCGGAAGTGTCCGCCTGAATTTACGGGGTTTAATAACAATTTTTTTGCCCGGCGGCTCTTCAATTTCGAACAGAAACGAAACATCAGCAAATCCGCCGCGGCGGTTAAATCCTTTCGGCTTTTCACCTGTCTTTGGCTCAATAATCAAATATACCAGGTTCTTAGGAGGCTGTTGTCTTATCTGAAATTTACCGTTCGCCGTTCGCACAACGTACCTGTTAGAGCCGCTCTTATCGGCCATTTTTTGAGCCTTTTCAACCATAGGAGCCGCTTCGGCGAAAAGATTATTTTCTTTCTGCTGCGGCTGTAAGAAGCTTTTTTGGCCCTCAATATCTGCCTCGGCGTTTATCTCTTCTTTGGCTTTGAGTGTTTTGTAATTTTCTGGATCAAGGAATGAATCTTGTTTGCCGGCGGCTCCGCCTTCTGATTCTTCACGTCCTAAAAGGTCTTTTTGTCTGGCTGGAGAGTTCTCAATTAAACCGTCTAAGAAGTCTTTGGCCTCTTCGCCAGTAACTTCAGTTTTTTCAATATCAAAGTCTGCTTTTTCAGCCGTTTCCTTACTTGTTCTTTCTCTTGTTCTGTCAACATTTTCTTGATCCTCATTTATTTGATTATAAAACTCTTTCTCAGCAAAGTCAACCTGTTCTTTGCTCATACCGTCCCTGAACAGGTCTTTTTTACGGATCAACCATTCTAATTGTATCGCTTCTGGATGGCCGCTTTCAAATGCTTTCTCTAAAATAACCCGACTAATGCTGCCCTTACTGCCTTTTTTAAGCTGATAAGCCTGTTTTATGGTCTCTGTAAAAAGTTCAATATCACCATATTGCTCATATCCCGGTACTCTGCCCCAGCTTGATTCAATTTCCTCTTGTGTATCATTTCCCCGAATATAATACTCTTTTGCCCACCGATCTATCTGGAAGTTTTTATTGCGATCTTGAGTTTCTCCCTTTTTAAATATCTGTTGTAAGTAAGGTATTCCATCAATAGCATCCTTAACCTCCCCCCAATTTTCAGGGGCAATATAATATTTCTGCCTAATTTCTAAGGGCAGCATGCCGAGCGGATCGCCGCCCTGTTCTTTTGCGAAAACATAAGCCTCGTTTTTCAGTATTTCCTTATTAACTTTACCGATAGCGTATGTATTGACTTTTTTTACCTGCTCTTTTTGGCTGGCTTTTTCCTTTACCTCTTGCGTTAAGGGTTTTTGCCCCCCAGCTTCGGGGGCGGGGCGGTTAAAAGAGGATTGTAATTTTGTAACGATTGGCGGTTTTGCATATGTATATGCAAGTTGTGTTTCGCCAGAATCGAATAAAACTACTAAAACACGTGAACGACCTGTGCCATTAATAGCTTTTACTTTTCCTTTTCCATACGTATTGTGATTGATTATATCACCAACTTCAAAAGTTTCCTTTTGGGTATAACCAAAAGCTTTTTCAAGCCACTTATCAATAGATTTATATTCATCGACAAACCTATTTAAACTATCAATGACTATGTTTTTATCGGACAAAGAATGTTGTTTAGATTGCCTGCCATGGTCAGATATTCTTATTTTTATTTGGTTTTCTGAATTTTTAGGCTGAATATAGAAGTATAAACTATTCAAGCCTTCGGTAGAATCTTCAACTTCTTTTGTAGTCAGCTCATTTTCATTTGCAAAATCTTGTATTTTGTCAGAAATGATTTTTTTGCACTTAGCTAACACTTCCCTGCGTGTTTCTATTATACTATCTATTTGCTTTTTACCCGTGCCCTCAGGGAGTTTCAATATAAGCATCAAAATCTTCTTCTGAAAAATTAGCTATTTTTTTTTCTTGACTTGCAAGACGTAAGTCTTTTATAATATTTTTATTATGACTTGCTATCGCAGTCGTTTTAATATCTAATGTGCTTCCCAAATCTTCGGATTGAGATACATTAGATATTTTTTTATAATTCTTTTCCATCCCCTTTCCCGCTTCGGTTGTATCTTGAGGGGCTATGTTATCGCGGGCAACCTCGTTATCTTGCACGGGGGAGATTGTAGCAGGTTGAGTGCTTATGTCAACCTTTTCGCTTTTCTTCGCCATATCGCCCTGCTCAGGTACGATATTTTGAGGTTTAGCGACATTAGACTTAGAGGCGATAGGTAAGTTTGGTACATAATAATTTTCAACTCCACCTTCGTATATTTTAATAGCATCAAAACCCATACTTTTGATAGCGTCAATATGCGGTTCAACAGATTCCCATGTGTCACTTCCACCCAAATTCTCTATAAATTCTTTTGCTGTTTTATATGTCTTTTCATCGTAAGAATCTGTTAATGATCCCACTTTATCTATCAACACCTGAACATCTTTTTCGCTTCCTGAATCAAATACTTTTTTAGGTGATATAGTTAATTTTGTAACTTTACCATAATCTTTTGCGAAATCTTCATCTGTACTCACAAAACCAGTTGGCTTATCGCCATTTTCAGAACCTTGATAAACCGTTATTTGTTTACCCTCCCCAGAACCCTCCACGTTGCCCTGTACTGCGTCGTTGCCAGTACCCACCTTATTGCTCTTATCTTTAACGGTTGAGGCCATTTCGCTTAAACTCAGCGGTTTTTTCTCCGCAGTGGCTGGTTTCTGTATCTCAGCCAGCTCAGCGTCCATTCTGGCAACCTCATTTGCCGTATCTTCGATATTATCTCTTACCTGCTTGCGATAAATATCCTTTGGCCTCGGCGCAAAATCCGGCTGTATCTGCACCCTCGGCGAAGCCGTATCGCTGCCGGTTCCCAGCCCTTTGCCAAAAACCATATCAGCCGGTATCGGCCCGGCCTTACCGGTTTCAGTTACCGGCTCCGGTCTTATTTCCTGCTGCTGGTTATTTATTTTTTTATTTGTTACCTGGTCAAGAGCAGAAGTTCCAGACGATGCCACGTTAAACGCTCCGCCCAGAAACGCTCCGCCCGCCATCGAACCCAGTGTCCTGTCAACAACATCGTTCCAGTCAACATCCTTGTAAGTGCTTTCACCTGTGATTGTAGATAGCTCCTGCGCCCCCTCTTCAAGAGCCTCAACAACAGTTCTCACCCCGAACCTAACAACACTGCCCGACAGTTTCCCCTGAAGCTTAGTAATCGCTTTACTCAGCAGTGCCTCAGCTCCTTTTCCTCCGACCGTCTCAATTGCTCCATTGAGCATCCCCACACCAACGCCGATCAATCTGGCCTTATCCTCGGGCACACCTTCATCAAGTGCCTGCCGATACGACGCTCCGCCCTCGACTATCGCCCCCACGGCAAAACCGCCCAGCCCGCCGCCCAAAAGCGTAGCCGCCGTTGTCGCGGTAATATAAGGCAGTGTTTCGCCGATCATGTTTATAGCCTTGCCCGTCAGGTCATCTCTTTGAGCAGCTATCTCAGGGTCCTTACTCACCTGCCACATGAGCTTTGCAAAATCCTCTTTACCGACTATCCCCGCCGCAGCCGATGCCATCCTTGCCGTCTGACGAGCC
>JBAZGB010000143.1:0-3591 GCA_041653135.1 Eubacteriales bacterium
TTATTACAATTGGTTTTGGTAGGTTTATTGAGGTGTTCCTTCTTTTTGCTTTTTTTAAGCAAATACCAGCACTTTTTTAAAAACTTTCCCCCAATTGGCTATTGACATTTAACCGCTGGACTTTTTTGTATTTATTATATCACATAATTTGAAATGTAAATAAATGTTTGTCCACCTTCTCCAGGACCTGTTCTTCATTTAGGCCTTCGTTAATAACCTGGCCAATCCGAGGGGTAACCCCTCCGTTTCCGCTTACAATCAGTTTGAATCCCTTGGGCATCCCCATTGCGCCGACATCCCGGAAATGGTTTTCCCCGCAGGAATTTACACAGCCGCTGACGCCCCTTTTAAATTTGCCGGGCAGTTCGAGGCCGTGATAGCGCTCGTCCAGCTTTAACCCCAGGCTCACCGAATCCTGCTGACCCCGCTTACAAAAAGTCGTTCCCGGGCAAAACTTGATACTTCGCACACACAGGCCGATGGCATGGCTTGGCTTCATGTCCAGATCGCGCCAGACATTGTCCAGGTCTTCTACCTTTAGACCGATAATTGCCAGACGTTGAGCGGAGGTCATTTTCAGAGCCTTGGCGTTATATTTTTCCGCAACATCAGCTATTCTTCTTAAAGCATCCGGAGTAATCAGCCCGCCTGGCAGATGAGGAACCACCGCCAAAGTTTCTTTATCCCGCTGAAGCACCGCGCCCTTGTCCAACAGATCCGTCGCAGCCATTTCTGATCATCATCCTCAGAAATGTTTATTGTTAAAGATATTATCCATTTTACCGACTTAAATCATAGCTTAAAAATCTTATTTGTACTTGATCACGATGGTCCATAACACCGGTAATAATACGGATTATCGTTAAGCCCATTTCGGGCAAACAATCATATTTTTTCCTGTCCCTGAGATGCGCCCTTGCAGATTCCAATCTGCTTTTACTACTCCCATCCTATTTTATTTTTTCTTTTCATACATATGGTCATCAATATGTTTTATGAACATCTCTTTATCCATACCAGATTCTGGGTCGTAAATGCCGTATCCCATGCTTATGCTCAGTTTAAAAGGGTACTCGCTGTTCGAGTTATAATTCATTACATTCGAATTTATTCTCAAGACTGTCTGTTCTAAAACCGAAACATCATGAATATCCAGAATGACAACAAATTCGTCTCCACCATATCTGGCAAGAAAGTCATCTTTTCGCAAACTTTTTCTAATCAACTCGGCGGTATCTATCAGCATATTATCGCCTATTTTATGACCATAGCTGTCATTGATTTGTTTAAAATTATCGATATCTATAAAAATTCCTGAAAATAAATTCTTATTAGCGCTGTTACGAATTTTCATGTTCAAGTATTGCTCAAGCTCATTGCGGTTGTATATGTTAGTTAAAAAATCAGTGCTTAATCTATGGTTCTGTATGCTGTGGTAAACTATTAAGATTGATAGGGTTATGCTGCTCCAAACCAATACCAAACCATAAGAAACAGCCTGCAGTATACCACAGATAAAAGGAGGAACAGGAAATAACAATAGGGGGATAAAGTGTCTCTTTTCTATACTGCGTTTGTTCATAAAGATAAAAACAAAAGTGCAAATCAGATATGTATAACAGATTATTACTACCAGATAAAAATTATTTCCTCGATGATAGACATTGTTTCCATCAAAAAAAAACAGCCAATCAGTTAACGGATTTGTTATTGAAATCAGTGCAAATATTATTACAGGTATTAGTAAGGGAAGGAATAGCTTTCTTGTACGTCTTCCGTCATGAAACACCTGATAGTGTGCATAAAGCGACCACAAAAAAGGTGGCAGGGGATTCATTATATAATACAGTATATTAACACTTATTAATGCTAATAAAATGGCAGGTCCGGAGTGCCCGTCAAGCACCCAACTAAGAGAATCTAAAACCAATAAGACCATATTTGAAAGTAATAATGCAATAAACAGCCTGTACTGGAGAAATTGCTTCTCATTCCTGTTATACATATCAAAAAATATCAGTGCGGAAATTACTAGGGAAAAAAGGTTTATGTCAAGACGAACCAATAAATCCATTTTATTGCTCAACCTCATTTATTGTAACCATTAAAGACAGGCGTTCTTCAGGCGCCGTGTAAGATGGTTGCTCTTATCCCTCAAGCCGGCTCTTGAATTCCTCCAAACCGGTTACGCTCGATATATTTGCCGAGCCACTCGTTCTTTTTGGCGCCTTGGGCATACCTATTGCGCCCACATCCCGGAAATGGTTTTCCCCGCAGCAATTTACACAGCCGCTGACGCCCATCTTGTTAAAGATATTATCATTTTACCGGCCCAAATCATAGCTGTTTAAGCTATATTTTCCATCCTGACACAGGAGGTTTGGCCGAAGGCCGTATTGACCGGACAATGCCGGGTTCATTTGCGCTTAAAAGCGGCGGTTTAATAAAAATAACTAATTATTATTATAATTTGTCATAAATATATTCAATTACTCACATAAAGGTAATATTTGAAGTTTTGTATAATTACCTCTTATGGGAGTATGGGGATTGTTTGTCCGCGGGCTGAAACCTGTTGCCGGATTGGAGCAAATATGGAAGACCAAAAAGAGAAAATATTTTCCGGACTTAGTCAAGCTGTTGTCGAAATGGACAGCGATGGCGTAGTATATTTTGCCCGTAAAGCGCTTGAAGCAGGAATTAGCGCTGAGGAAGCCATTGTTCATGGTTTATCAAACGGGATGGAAAGAGTAAGTAAATTATACCAGGAAGATATTTATTATGTGCCGGAACTGGTCGTCTGCGGCGATACCATGTACGAGGGTTTGAACATCCTGAAACCGCATCTTAACAAAATGCATAAGCCCCTGGGTAAATTGATTATTGGAGTAGTGGAAGGCGACAGCCATGATATCGGAAAGAATATTGTAGCGATGCTGCTTGAAGCGGCCGGTTTTGAAATTCACGATTTGGGAAGCGATGTGCCTCTTCATCATTTCGTAGATAAAGCACTGGAAGCAGACGCGGATATCATTGCCATGTCCTCATTAATGACAACCAGCAGGGAAGGAATGGGAACCGTCATTGAGGATTTAAAAAAGAGAAGCCTCAGGAAACGATTTGTGATGGTCGGCGGTTCAGCTGTTACTGCAGCCTTTGCCCGGCGCATTGGAGCCGACGCCTATGGGCCGGACGCCTTTGCCGCTGTCACCCTGGCTAAAAAAATGATGCTGCAATTCGAGGAGTAAGCAAGGAGCGAAATGATTAAGCTCATCGATTATATTAAAAAATTTGAACGGCGTCTGGTATTTCCCTGGATGAGCACGGTCGGTCTTAGACTGACCGGTTATAAATTATATGATGTTTACAACTCACCGCAAAAACAATTATATGTAGCTCAAGTGATGGATGAGGAATTTAAAGCTGATTTTGTATATCCGATGGACGACGGTGCTTTGTTCTTCGAAACTTTAGGACTGCCCCTGATAAAAACCAATTATGATTTCCCTTCTTCAACGGAACATCCGATTAAAAACAAATCTATACTGTCAGGTTTAAAAGTGCCGGACCCGTACAAAGACGGGAGAATGC
>JBAZGB010000144.1:0-3581 GCA_041653135.1 Eubacteriales bacterium
TGTCAACCGGGTCTGAACCGGGAAGGAATATTTTGGCGAAGGGTGGTATAATTAAACAAAGGAGGCTGATTTATTTTGTTAAAACATCTTTTAAAAGCCAGTATGGTTGTTAGCGTTTTTATTATTGCTGTGGCGTTTCTTGTATCTTGTACCAGCGAGGAAGCAGCGGAAACTCCCGCCGTTGATTGGGGGACTGTGGAATTTACAGCGGATAATGCAAAGATGGCCCTGGCCCAAAACAAGGATTTTGAACAGGCAGAGGTTGTAATTGAAGGCGGGAATGCACAAGTGATTGTAAAGCCTGAAACCTTTTGGGACGATACCGATCTAGTAAAGATGGCAGGCGAGGCAGCAATATCAGCAGGAGATATACTTTTTAAAAATCCTAACCTAGCACAACTTAAAGTGATTACCAGTGCAGTAATGACTGACCAATACGGTAATGAGAAAACAGAATCGGCGGCATATCTAATTATTAAAAGGGAAACGGCAGGAAAAATAAACTGGACAGGATTGGCCGAAAGGCACATATCAGACCCAGGTAACATATACCGAGTGGTGGATGATTTTTATGTTCACCCTGGGGTGCTTAAAAACGTAAAAACGACAGAGATAAAATTTTAAGGCCCGGCCAAGCCGGGTTTTTCTTACTAAAAACCTACATCGTTTTGCTAGTGTAAGGGTGCGCTTATACTAGCAAAATAAATCCAGTAATATCAAGCCTTCCGGGGTTATAACGATCCGCTTTATCAACTCATGCGCCAGTGCTTTTCTTTCTTCCGCTGTGGCCTTATTCCAAAGCCAGCGGAAGTTTTTTATTTTGTCCAAACGTTCTTTTTCCGTCCAGGTCGGCATTTCTTCTTCGGCTGAAATTTCAGCCAGCCTTCCCTTCAGGTATATTTCCCTGTCCGATATGCTTTTTACTCTTTCCTTTAAGTCTGTACGGTCAATTGTCCCGTCCTCATAAGCATCATACCATTTCTTTCTTTTGCCTTTTATCTCCTTCAGTTCCCCAGCCAGCTTTTCCTTTTCTTCCGAATTAACCGGACCATTGCCGTTGTCCATATTATTACCGGCTGATTCTTTTTGCAAACACCTTTTCACCCCATTTGTTTTATTATAAGAAACATTATGTTGCTTATCCATAAAGGAAACAAAAAGTTTCAAAATAGTATTGACAGAAACGCAATGTGTCTATACAATAAAGGCAAGCGGAAACGAAACGTTTCCTTAAAGAGAGGTGATTAAGCTGCTGAAAAGGGATGTTCTCATAAAGTTAAGGGGCGACAGGTCAAGACAGGTTGTTGCCAAAGAAATTGAAATTACCCCGCAAATGCTTGGCGCAGTAGAGAGGGGCGACAGAACCCCGTCTTTGCCTTTGGCAAAAAAGATTGCTGATTATTACGGTGTTTCCGTAGATGATATTTTTTTTGAGGAACAGGGACACGATATGTATCCAACTGGCACAGAGTAAGGAGGCCATATGGACATTCAGGAGTACAGCGAAGTTGAACGGCTCAAGGCAGAGGTAATACTTCTCTCAAGCCAAATGGCAACAAACATACTAGAAATAGGCCAACGCCTTACAGACATAAGAGAGAAGGTAAAACATGGCGATTGGGATGCATGGGTAGAAACAAACCTGCCATTCTCCAAAAGGTGGGCCAATCAGTACATAAGGGCCTATAAGGAGTTTGGGAACTCGAGTTCCCATTTGCCAGCAAAAAAGATGTTTTTACTCTTGGACTTGCCGGAAGAACAGCGGGAACCATTTATCCAACAACCCCACGAACTCCCCTCGGGCGAAACAAAGACAATTAACGAAATGTCCACCAGGGAGATTCAGGCAGAGATCAAAGCCCGGAAGGAAGCGGAGAAAAAGACCAAAGAACTTGAACGGCAACTTGCAGACTTACAGAACAGGCCGGAACCGGAACCAAGAATTATTGAGAGGGAAGTAATACCACCTGAAGCACAGCGGCAAATATCGGAGGCTAAAGCCACTGCCAACCAACTAAACAAGGTAAGTGACGAAAACAAGCGTCTGAAACTCGAACTGGAAGCATTAAAAAGCAACAGTATAGATGACAGGTTGAGCATGGAGGCCAAAGTAAGCACGTTTACCGGGAGAATAAAGGAATTCATACGGCAAATGTCGCCTCTCGGATACTTGGGCCAGGAGGTTATGAGGACTTCACCAAAAGCGCAGAAGGATTATGAAAACTCAATAAAAGCCCTTGAAAAATGGTGCCAGGATATGCGGGACGCAATGATAAGGCCAAAGGAAAATAAAATTATCGAAGCGGAGGTAATTCAATGAAACAGGAATTGGCGTTAACTGAAGATCGGATGCTGCTAAACGGTATGCGGGATATGTTCAGGGCGGTTGAGGTCAATACCACCCGCATTGACACCCTGGACGGAAGGGTATCTCAAATCGAAACCACAATCGAAAAGGACGTTATGATAACCAATCGGCAAGCATCGGCCTTGGGATTTGCAAAGCGCAAGCGGATAAGGGAACTCCTGCCGGACCGTGAGCAGTACGACAATGTAGCGGGGAAATACTTCAGCGCAATAAACCGGGAAATATGGGCGAGGTTTGCGGTAGCTTCCTACAGGGATATTCCAAGAAAAGAGTTTGCAGCGGCTGTAAAGCTGATTGATGAATGGTTTCCTGTGAGGGAAATCCAATAGGAGGCCAACCATGCCTAAAGACAAACCGGAGTTAAAACTAATTGCCAGGGGCGAACCCTCCGGCGAGGCCGTCAAGAGGACGGCCCGGATTATGGCGCAGATATATTTCCGGCTGGAGAGGGAAGAGAGGGAACGTAGGAAGGCCGAAAAGGCCAGGGAGGGGGCATAGAGATATGCTTGTCCAGATAGTGCAGAAGTCAGACATAGAGGCCGTCAGGACAGCTGTAAGCGTATTCTTGCAGTCGGATAACCCTGCGGCAAGGGATGTCATGCTGGGTGCTTGCAGGGCGGTTCTTGACCGCTACGGAGTAAAAAGGATTCGATTCCCTGAATACATCGTTGAGGCCACTTCACCCGGCTTGTGCCGGATAAGGGCGTTAAACAGTATTGATGGCAGGGCTTGTCCAATATGTGGGGCTGACATTTACGTCATCCCCGGCGATGTGCGGATTCTGTCATATGAAGAGGGATTTAAGTCTGATCGTGTTCATATGGGGTGTTCATGCGGTCAGATATTTTTTAAGGACGAAGTTAAGGAGGGATACCGTGAAGGGGCTTATGCGGGCGGCTGAAGCCTACATATGGGCTGAGGTTATTTTAAGGCTGGTGGCCGGGCTTGTCCTGGCCGGGGTGGTTGTCGGAGTGTGGACGGTGTTAAAAATGGCCGCCCATGTGATGGGCTAGGTTCCCCGGCACCGGTACCTAATGCCGGGGGTGGTGGGTTAATTTTAGGATAGCACAGACACTTTAATCTGTCAGCATTTTGTGAGTAATCCGCACGGGAAAGGGGGGGTAGAAAATGGGAAAGGTCAGCAACCTTGCCGCATACCGAGAAAAGAAGTCAAGAAACACAAAGCCGTATGGAGAATACGCCTGCCTGGTCA
>JBAZGB010000145.1:0-3572 GCA_041653135.1 Eubacteriales bacterium
AGTCATAATCTTTTTGAAGACCATAAATTAAATTATAACCTTCACCTGTTCGGGTAATAATATTTCTTTTAAGAAGGCGGTCTAAAGTTCGTGAAATATGCCAATGTTTTAACTTTGTAAATTCCTCGAATTGTGAAAAGGAAATTCTGTCAGTTGTTTTGTGGTATCCGTAGGTCTTTCGTAATATAAGCCAAACAATACGGCTTTCGTATGCTGATAAATTTATTCTACAGAAAGCCTCAGCTATTTCATGCGCTACAGAAGTAAGCCCGTTTTCAGGTTGTGGATTAGCCATCTTAACCCGCCTTGTTTATAAATTCGCTATAGGCTTCCTCGGTTATCCGGACAACTCCTTGGATTTTAAGGGCTTTCAGTTTTCCCTCGTCAATCCAGCGGTAGACAGTCCTGGCAGTAACTTTAAGGCGGCTGGCAACCTCTTCCACAGTTAACATATTTACCCCCTGTATATCTAATTAAAACAAATAATAGCATATTTTATCTAAGGTTGTCAATACCCAAATTGGGGAATTTCCACTGGCGGATGATAGCACACCCGGCCAGTGGAATAGTTACGGTTTAGGCGGCTTTCCCTGCTGGGGGATTACTGTCTGCAATTTTCCTGTACTCTGCCGGGTAATCCGTGATCTCATTTTCCTTTTTACCCAGGGCTTTTAAAATATCAATCACGTATTTGAACCGGCCGGGAAAATCAGCAAAACAGGCCTTGTAGAACTTGCCTTTATCGGTCAGGGTTTCCGGGTCTGTTTTAAACTCCGGTTCCTTGGTTTGCTTTTCAGTGCGGTCAAATTCATTGAGCAGCTCGTCGGTTTGATCTTCATACTCACCCGGTTCATTCTCGCCATCATTCACCACGGTTGTGGCCTGTTTGCTGGCTTTGTTACCCAAAGCCTGAGCGATTTTATTGATCGCTTCATCCAGGGTATGGCCGGCGGCTACCCATTCCGTAACGGATTTCACACCGAGGTATTGATGCACCTGGTCGGATTCCAGACCCATTTGTTTTGCCTTTGACCAGAATATGTCCCAATCGCTGGTCGGCTCCTTTTTCTTTTTGTCGCCTTTCTCCCCTTTTGAAAGAGCAAACTTTTCCCGGAGTGCTGAGGAAACACCGGGCAACAGTTGCGCGGCTCCAACCCGGCCCCGCTTGGCAGCGATCTTCCAGATTGTGTTTAGCAGCTCCCCGGGCTCCGGGTTTGGAATACGCCACCTGTACGGCTTGTTATCCCGCCCGACTTTTGTTTTCAGAGTTTTTATAACGGACTCGTCAACGTATCCCCAGTCTGCCAGTTCGTATCGTGGCACCCAGCGGTATTTATGTTTAACCTCCGAAGTGGACGCGGCTCCGACGCAACTGGTAACCTCTTGCCCGGTTTGAAGGCTGATAATCGGCTGATCCACAACAACGGCTATGAGAGTATCCGTCATTGTCTCCCTGATTACCCGCGGCTGCCCGAATCGGCAGTTGAACGATGCGGTAATCTGAGAAGCGCCGGGGTCCCATAGAAACTCTTCCGGTACACCCGGGACCTGGCCGTAATCCACGCCTTCGGTAAGCACATCCTTGACCATTTGTCGGAGTAATGCCAAGGACTGCCGGGTTTGCGCTATGCACTCTTGAGTGACAATTATGGCGCCGCTGAATTGTTTTTCATCCGTCCGGGCCAATTCCTGTTTTTCCCGGACAACAACATCCCTTCCTGTGGTCATTATTTACCCCCTCGAACCTCTTTGATTTTTTCACCAACAAACAAAGAAAGACACTCCCAGGAGCAGAAGTCGAAGTGTTTTTCCTTGCTGATCTGGACACCCAGCCAGGATTCATCATCGTAGCTGAATATATCCTGGCCGGTTTCGTTGAAAATTGACAGACCGGGCGTGCTGTTGGTACACCCTGCCCGGTCGCAATAAAACATTTTTTTGAACATGGGTTTTACCTCGTTGTGACCGAGACGCCGGTTCGGTGAATTTTTTTGATGTTCGGGATAGTGCCGCCCGCCCGGATCACCCGGCCGATTTTAACTTCATCCAGCATCCAGTATTCTTTCGGAATCAGGTCCATTTTCGCAGGGTCTTCAATTTCCCAATCAGCCGGCTTATTCACGATTGACGCTGTGCCCCCCTCAGTCCGAATATGCTTGACCGGTGGAGGCGGAGCAGGTATAGGCGTGGTGTCAACAGTAAACACACCCTGATTAAGTTCCGCCTGTTTCCGGGATACTTCTTCGGCTTGACGGTTGACCTCTGCTATCTCTACTGCCCGCAAACGCTGGGCTTCGGTGTAGGCGTCCATTTTGGCCTTATTGATCGTCTCCGCGCCCTGGAGTAGTACCGTCAGCGTGTTAAAGGCATCCCGGACTGCATCCAGGTGAGATTTAATCGGCTTGATGTAGCTTTCGGAAAGTGTTTTTAACTCCTTCTTGCATTTAGCGATTACCGTCAAATCGTTCGTCGCAGGTATCAGGTCGGCATCAGTTTTGATTACCCTGACCTGAGCGTAAGATAGCAGACTGGTCAGGGATTCTTTTAAGGCGATGTAGCCAAGATTAGTTTCAGGCTGGATGATGATTACCGCTGTGGAAGTAGGCTCAGGGTCGGGATAAAAGTCCAACAACTTATCCGGTTCTTTTTCAGTTTCTGAGCGAGTGTCGATTATTGGCCCCAGCGGTTTAATGTCCTTCCAACTTTCCTCAATTACGGATAACGGCGGTATCACCCGCATTTTATCCTTGAAAGCCGCTATATCGGATTCAGGCACGTCAACGGCTGTAACCGTCCCCTGGGTGTGGCCGAATTTAGTAGGCACGTCCACCATGTCGCCCACCTTCAACGGCTCGATGGTGTAATAATGCCATTCGCTGTCTTTGATTCTAACCTTGACGATGGGCAGTTTTTGATCGATCACTTGACCGCCTCTTTCTCAGGCATGTGGCCGACCTGTAAGACTTCCAGCAGCATATCCCGGTTCGCTGACTGCGGGTATTCCAGAAGGGTATTGATCAGGTCTTTTTCGTCCTTAGCTGCAACACCCTTGGAGTTAAAGACAGTGAGAATTGAGCTTACCAGGTTCTTACCCTTTTTGCGGCATCCGTCCAGGGTGATGGTGTAGGGGCCGTCTCCGTCCGGAACTTTGATCTCGAAAACCTTGTCCAGATCATAAATAACAACTCCGGGTTTGTCCCCGTTGCCGTTTTCTCCGTGGCCTGGCATAGCATCGAACTGTGCGTTGGCCTCTTCTTCGCGGCTCCTTAACTCAGCTTCCTCGCACTCTTTATCAGCCGCTGCTTTTATTTCCTCTTCTGACGGACTGGGTATTTCCGGTTCCCCGTTGATATTTGCCGCTATCGGCTCTCCTGTCCGTATTGGCGTGGTACCGGGCTCCGCCTTTTCTTCCATCGGCGGGAAACCCGCATTGGCTGTTAGGTCCTCTTTTCGCACCGGCGGCACATGTCCTTCACCCAGGCCCATCTGGTGAGGAAGATCGCGAGTAGTCACGTCTACATCCGTGGCGGCATTGGTACATTCGAGAATAAGTTTGATATTGACGTTGCCCT
>JBAZGB010000146.1:0-3549 GCA_041653135.1 Eubacteriales bacterium
CTCTGCAATACTGGGATCTGGAAAAGACGATTCGCAGAAGCTCTTCTGCAACGGAAGCAGGGTATGGTGTTTACCCCTGTAAAGATGGTTATATTTATATAGTTCAGATGGGAGACAATGTGTACTTATGGGAGCCTCTTCCTAAATGGCTAAGAGAGGAAGGAGTTAAGGGCTCAGAAATAATAAGCCAGAAAGAATGGGAATCAACGAGGTTTAGACGAGAAGCGGAGTCGAAGCGGGTATTCAGGGAAATTTTCGAGTCTTTTACTATGAAGCATGATAAAAAGTTCTTGTTTGAGGAAGGCCAACGAAGGGGCATTTCCTTAGCTCCTATATTTGATTCTAAAGATGTATGTGAAGATCCCCATTTGAACTACCGGCAGTTTTTTAAGACATTATTTCATGAAGTATTGGGAGGAGAGGTTTGTTATCCCGGAGAGCCTTACCTCATGGAAAAAATCCCCTGGCAGATAAAACCAGCGCCGGCATTCGGACAGCATACCAGGGAGATACTGGTAGAAATAGGATATTCAAAAGAACAGATAGAAAACCTAAATGAAAGGGGGGTGATATATGTTTAAGCATGCCCTGACAGGAATTAGGGTGACGGACTTTTCCTGGGTTGGAGCAGGTCCACTGACAACCCGCTTTCTGGCCGAGTGTGGCGCAGAGGTAATTAAAATAGAAACCCACAAAAGACCGGAGATCTTGCGTGTAGCACCGCCATTCAAAGACAAGGAAAAGGGAATTGAGCGCAGCGGGTATTTTAGCAGCAGGAATCCAAACAAGAAAAGCCTCTCTATTAATATGAATCATACCAGAGCACGGGAGGTAGTTGTTCCTTTAATAGAAAAAAGCGATATTGTAATCAATAGCTTTTCAGCAGGGCAAATGGAAAAGTGGGGACTGGGATACGAGGATTTGAAAAAAGTAAAGCCGGATATTATTTACATAGATATGCCCCCTTGGGGGAATGTAGGGCCGTATATAAAATACAAGGCTTTTGGCGCTTTAATAAATTCAGTTACCGGCTTTAACTACCTGTCGGGAAATACCGATGGTTTTCCCATTGGTACGGGAACCAATTATACCGACCATATTCCCGTGCCTACTCATCTTGCTTTTGCCATTGTCGTAGCTTTAAGGCATCGCCGGAAAACAGGAGAAGGACAGTATATAGAAATGCCCCAAATGCAGGCGGGAATTGCCGTAACCTCGGCGGTAGCACTAATGGATTACGCGGCAAACGGGCGTATTCAATCCCGGATGGGTTGCCGGCACCTCAGCTTTGCGCCGCATGGGGTATATAAAGTAAAAGGGGACAGAAAATGGATTGCCATTGCTGTATTTAACAACCAGGAATGGGTATCGTTAAAGGAGTGCATGGGAAATCCTCGGTGGGCCGAAGATCAAAAATTCGCTACTGACGAGGGAAGGCTGGCCAACCGGGATGAATTGGACGCCCAACTAGAAAAGTGGTCTTCAGAACAGGATGGAGAAGAACTCATGTTTAATCTGCAAAAAATGGGGGTGCGCAGCGGCCTGGTATATAATGCAAAGGAAGTTATAATAGATATCCAACTTCAGTCTAGAGGCTTTTTTGTATATCTAGATCACCCCGAAGTAGGAATTACTTTATATACAGGTTCGCCCGTGCGTATGTCAAAAACACCGCCAGGAATCCGAAAGCACGCACCTTTATTGGGACAAAATACATTTGAAGTATTAAAAAATATATTACAGTTAGATGAAGCAGCCATTACGGAGTTGCAAAATGAAGGGGTTCTTGAATAGCTCTAGGAGAGTGTTGCAAAACACCCTTAGCAGGCTCACTAAATCCATAAAAATCTAGCAAAATTCAGGATACGAGGCAGGATATCCCAGCATCCCGGCGAATATTAAAGATATTAAAAGATATAAGCGTGTATTTAAAATGCTGTGCCATAAAAAGAACCAACTTAGTTTTACAGATATCGATACTTTGCAAACGTGGGGACAAAAGCCCATAGTCTCTGAAAACAGCATTTAGTACGGTCTGTCCCAGGCTAAACGAGATATTTAAAGACGAACTGTTTGCCGATGCATATTCCTTTTCAGGACGGCCATCTATACCACCAAGCCGTTTAATTAAAGTGATTTTGCTGCAATTTTACGATAAGGTTTCCGACCGGGGAGCAGAAAACCGTGCCCGTTACGACTTGCGCTGGAAATTAGCTCTAGGTATTTCCATCGCAGAATCAGGTTTTAACTACAGCGCATTATCCAGGTTCCGAGCAAGATTATTGTTACATAAAAAAGAACGCACCGCTTTTGAAGAGATCCTGAATGCGGCAATATCCAAAGGGTTGCTTCCAGGCAATTGCGCCAAACAAATAATGGATTCAACCTATGTTCTGGGCGCCGGCGCTGTACAGGATACCTACACTTTAATCAGGATGGCGATCAGAAAACTTCTAATCACCACAAGCAAACGGTTAGACCTGATCACAATGCTGCCAAAGCCTTTAAATCTTGATTATCAGAGCAAAACCAAACCAAAAATCAACTGGGAAGATCCCGCCGGGCGCAATAGGTTACTTAATGAATTGTGTCAGGACGCCTTGCAGATAGTTGAGATAGTAGACAAATTAAAACTTACCGAACAAGAACAGGAATTAAGAGACATTTTAGCTACGGTAGCCATCCAGGATATAGAGCGACAAAAAGACGGAACAGTTAAAATTAGGCAGGGAGTAGCCAAAGACCGGATTATTTCCACAAACGATCCGGAGATGCGGCATGGCCGCAAATCCAGTGCCCGCAAATTTGATGGATACAAAACACATACAACCATAGAAACCGACAATAACTTCATTACCGAAACAGAAGCCACACCAGGCAATAGAGCATATTGAATATGATATTATTTAGTATGGAGGGATAGAAATGTCATCATGCAGTATAATGGTTGTTAGAGTGAATTATCGTTCGAAAAGTGCGGCAGATATCCAGAATATATTTACAAAGTACGGTTGTTCAATAAAAGTGAGATTGGGTTTGCATGAAGCAGGAGATGTGCGTTCTGAGGACGGATTAATCATTCTGCAATTAGACCGGTAGTAAGGATGGAATTGAGGCTTTCAACAATGAGTTGAACTCAGTTGATGGTATTAAAGCTAATACAATGGAAGTATAGATATCAATAGAGATGAAATTATGGATAAAGCGACACGGCAACCGACGCACCGGAAAAGTGTGTTGGTTCGTCTGCTCTACGAAAACACGGAACCCACTGAAAAGGGTTACCAGGAAAACAGGGAAACCTATCCCGACCGGATTATTTCCGCCGTTGACCCAGAGGCCAGACACGGCGCAAAGTCCAAAACCAAGACGCTTAACGGCTACAAGACCCACGTTACGGAGACTGTGGAAAACAAATTTATCACCAACATTGTTTCTGGGCGCCGCTTTCCTGCCTGTCGGCAGACAGGTCTTGCCGCTCTTTTTGCGCAGGCTTTTAGTCCTGGCAAGGCCATCACTGGAAGGGGGTTTACCGCTGTTCCTGCTGTT
>JBAZGB010000147.1:0-3542 GCA_041653135.1 Eubacteriales bacterium
TCATTCCTTTGAGGCAACCCTTGCCCAATCCTGCATGCGCAACATGGTAGGTCGTGACAGTAAAACTCGAATCACTAGCTCGGACCAAGCCTTTTTTAACTAGCTCTCGACGTAATTTTGTGTTTTTATCGAGTTCGACGGTTTTGACTGGTATTTCTTGACCAGAATTCGAACGACGTTTGCCATAACAGGCCCGACGAACTGTAACACCTGGAACATCTTTCGGCAAAGGCTTTTTGTCATAACTGCGGTGACGAACAATCTCGTCCCAACCAGTATAAAAATTACAAACTCGTTCTACTTGATATGGAGGAAGTTTTTGAAGCAAAACATAAGCCGCTTCCCGGTGTTCTGGAAACGAAGATGCAAATAGAACTGCTATAAAAATTTCATCTAAATCACGAATAGCGTTGTGCCCGGACAAAGCCCATGTGGCTAACAGTCCGTAAAAATGAGGATCTCGCTCAAATTGTGACAGATGTAAAGCAAGTGTTTCGTCCACTTGCCTGTGTGGGGTCTTTAACAATGTTTGGAAAATAGTTTCCTGCACTGAAACTGCATCTTCACTGTTCATCTTTTTAACCATCGGGGTCTCCAAATTAAGCGTCAAGCCGCATTATACAAAATACAAAACAAAAAGGCAATACCTAATTGACTAAAAAATCTCTATGCATTGAATCCTGCTTAATTTGTTTAAATAGTGTATGACGAGCCACCGGGTCCAATTGCTTCGACTCTCTTAAAACATCTTGCACAAATTGAATTTGTGAGTACTGGTCATCTTTCACTTTTCGCTCAAAAACAACCTTTAAACCACTAATAACCCGTTTATACCATGTGACGGCATGAACGGTTTCTATCATAACACCCTTGGTTGCGAAATATAAAAAATCTCTTACCCATGCATTGGACTGAAAATCCAATACCTGATGCTTAATCCCTTGTAACTCCAAAGACCGCAACCATAAATTAATCGCTCCTTGTTCGGTAATAAACATGGAATTGTGCGATGTACCGATCTTTACACTTTGGGTTATATTAAAAAATTCGTTCGAATAATCCGTATTGGCTCGTTGACCTACAACTCCACAATTATACGGAGTTTTACCAACTAGTAACGGGTGATTATAAAAATCGCCACATGTATTAACCAAGACTTTTTCATAACGTTCGGGAGCAATCAAAATTGGGTCTTTGTGTTCTAACCAGTGAAACCAAGAATCAGGCTGACTAAGACAAATAATATCAGTATCAACAGCAATCTCATGCTTTGATTTATTGTAACGAAAAGGAACCCATTTCCACCAAACTCCTCTTGGTGGGAAATGATAAGGGTTTACAAACCTATCGCTATCTTGATTTAAAACAATTAAAGGAAGTTCAAGTTTTGGGGGAATTAACCAAAACATGTCGTAAAATCTAGCAAAATCCTGCCCATTATATAGTAACAAAAACTCCGCATATGGGAAATGTCGCTGGAAAGACAGTATAGACAGCTTCGCTAACCATAACATATCAGACAACTGTTCAATTGTGACATCTTTCAACTGAACAGTATCTTGTAATCCTAGTGTCCATCGAAACAGACAATTTTTACCTGGATTCCCCATGATTGTTGACTATAGACAAAAATTCATCTAAGATAGGTTGTTTTAGTTTATTTTGATTATCTATAATTCCTAAAAAATGTTGATATCCCCAATTTGATACAGAAATTGACGGTAAGGTAAATTTATCCCACATGTCGGGAGCGGCTTTATTGGGGTCATAATCATCCTTGCCAATTCCTACAAAGAACCATTTAGTGTTCGTAGTTATTTTCTCAATGATGCGAAAACCTGTACGTAACATAGCACTAGCCACCGCATAATTTACAGGTTTCCATAAACAAGTCGCAATCGATCGATCACTCGTTGAGTATTCGCATGCAGGAACTGCCCACCGGGTTATCCAGACTGGTTTATCTAACGTGGTTAACACCTGCAACAAGAACGATGTTATAAGACCGATCGTCATTTCTTGTAATTCGTAAACACAATGTAATCCATACACATCAAAATAAGCTCGGTTATGAATAAAATAATCCAAGTACATATCCTGAAATTCTGGCGCAACAATGGATATCGGTGGTGAAATAACAGTGGTCGTAGGCGACAATTGTTTTAAAATAGCATAAGCAATTTCAGTCCGTTTATATAATTTACGTTCAAAATCATGGATATTAATCGGCGGTTTTTCAATTCCAAACGGAGACTCAAACACGCAAATCGCTGGTAAATGTAATGAGGCTACCGCTTGAATATAGTTGGTAAAAAGTGCATCATCGTAATACCAATGACAAGGGTCTAGAACGCCAATAAATGGGCTAAGAGTTAATATTTTTGCTCGGTATGCGTCCTGAAAAATATGAGTTAAATACAGTTTTTCTTCTGACAGAGTACCAATATTATTCGAACATAAAACAGGCAATACCTGAGTTGCAAAATCACCCTTTAACCATTCACCTTTTAGTGTGTGGATTTTGGCATTCAAATTTCCACCTCGATTTCCACTATGATTCGATCGTATTCGGCAATGTTATCAGCGATAACAATCGGTTCATCAAACAATTTTGCACTTTTTACCGTATATCGATTTGCCTTGCCAACTCTTGTCAACAGATGAAGACTAGGTTCTTCTAGAGAAGAACATATAGCCTGAATATTTTGTTGAGTAGCTTGACATGGTAATATGCTATCATTTAATCGCTTTTCTAAGGTGGTTTTTTGATCGGCGAAAAACAAAGTAAACATACCTTTAATCAGTTCGAATATTTTTGTTCTTGATTCATCAGTCCAATTCGGGTTATATCGTTCTTGCAATAATCGGTGAGTTTCTAATGGTATTGGAATTGCAAACAAATTTTGCTCAAAAAATGAAATATTAATTTTCTTAAAAACACAATCAAGAACCGCTTGGGCGCACTCCATTACATCTTCGGCTAAAGCAATACCTGGTTGGGATTCAATGCCTTCGTTTTCGTTCTCTTCCCACTTAAATTGCTTAATCATGTCAATTTGTTTATTAGTAAATTCCATGCAAATTTCTCCAGTGCAACATTATACACTGGATGGTTGGGAATTTAATGACACAAAAAAAGCCCACCAAATTTGGTGGGCTCGCTGCGAAAGTTGATTCTGCTGTGTTACTGTTCTTCTTCCAAAAAGAAGTGCTCTGCCATTGAGCTAATCCACATTATGGTAATGGATATGGGAATTGAACCCATACGGTGTATGTAAGCAGAACGATTTAGGCCGCAGCTTGGCTCAGTTTAAAGAGCAGTTCCAAAAGTTTGATAATACCATGTTTCAACCAAACGTTGAATGATTTCGAATATTAACATCATACTTATCATGTTAATCCTACCTTTCGTTACTGTCGGGTGAGACCAAATACCTCAAGACGATCACTGTATATCAATAATCGCTGCGAAAGTTGAGCTAGTTTATGCTCCGAAGAGCAGATTAAACAAGGAGGAATTGAACCTCCACCGTCACCTTAGC
>JBAZGB010000148.1:0-3489 GCA_041653135.1 Eubacteriales bacterium
ATGCCTGAATCAGCTCCGGAGATTTCAGTTTGTCTATGCACGTATAAACGTCCAGATAAGCTTTCGGATTGTTTGAAGAGCTTGGTAAAACAGAGTTTCTCGCATCCGTTTGAGGTAATTGTTACAGATAATGATAGTCATCGCTCTGGTGAAAAAGTTGTTTATGAGTTTAATGAAGTTTTTCAGATAAGAGGAATACATATCTCCTACTTAGTCGAACCAGTTCAAAATATTTCATTGGCAAGAAACAGATGCGTACAGGCAGCAAGGGGAAATCTTGTTGCTTTTATTGATGATGATGAACGCGCATCATCTCATTGGCTTGAAACCTTGTATCAAATATTGCTCGAAACCGATGCTGATGGTGTTTGGGGGCCGGTGATTCCTGATATCCCCGAGTCCTTCCCTGAGTGGATGCGTCGCAGCAAGTTATTTCACCGCCCAATTCTGAAAGATAAATCTGCTATGCAATCAAGCAGTCTGAGGACTGGCAATGCCATAATAAAACGATCTTTGCTTGGTATGCGCTCTGGACCGT
Organism: Eubacteriales bacterium; assembly: GCA_041653135.1. Classification (GTDB taxonomy): domain Bacteria; phylum Bacillota; class Desulfotomaculia; order Desulfotomaculales; family Nap2-2B; genus 46-80. The sequence goes on from JBAZGB010000148.1 coordinate 539, forward strand.
TCAGGGGAAAATTCGGTAGGACAGGTGGGGAGGATTCAGACCTTTTTACACGGCTCCAGAAAAAGAAATTCAAGTTTGTGTGGGCTGCACATGCTGAGGTTATTGAACTAATTGAGGAGAAACGCCGACATCTTTGTTGGCACGTGAAACGAGGCTATCGTGGAGGATGGGCTTATTCATTGAAGCTTGTGGAAAACAACGGTTGGATTGGGGGTTTTTGCCTTTCGACTGGTCGTATATTCCCTGCATCTTTAAGGTCTGCTCTGCTTTTCGTCAAAAACCTAAAGAATCCGCGTGCTGCATTTTATCAACTCGCAGGCGAATTGAGTGGTCATCTTGGAAAGATTGGATATTTTCTTAACGTAAAAGTCGAGGAATACAGGAAGTAGCCACGATGCCATCTTATTTTTGAAGTGTGTCTCTGATTATTCATTTTTTGGACACAACGCATGCCCAAACGAATAGAAGGTTAACATGAAACCGGCTCCCATCACTCTTTTTACATATAATCGCCCTTGGCACACTCGTATGACGATGGAAGCATTATTAAATAATGGCCTTTCCTCTGAAAGCGAACTGATTATTTTCTCCGACGGGCCTAAGACGTCTCAAGACCAGCAGAAGATTGATGAGGTACGACAATATGTTAGAACAGTTAAAGGATTCCGAAATATTACCATCGTCGAACATCATCAAAACCTTGGACTTGGCCAATCTATAATTAATGGAGTGAGTGCAGTCCTGAAGGAGCACGAAAGAATAATAATTTTGGAGGATGACCTGGTCACCGCGCCATTTTTTTTACGGTATATGAACGACGCATTAGAATTATATGGAAGAGAGGAAGAAGTCATCAGTGTTCACGGATATATTTACCCAGTAGCCGAAAAATTACCGGCGACTTTTTTTCTCCGGGGTGCAGATTGCTGGGGTTGGGGTACTTGGAAACGCGGGTGGGCGCTTTTTGAAGAAAATGGTCAAATACTCCTGGATGATTTAAAGAAACGGCATCTGACGAGACAGTTTGATTTTAATGGCGCTTACAGATACACAAGAATGCTTAAGGATCAGATTACGGGCCGAAATACGTCTTGGGCGGTGCGATGGTATGCATCTGCTTTCCTTAACAATCGTCTAACTCTCTATCCGGGAATTTCTTTGGTTGAGCATATCGGCAATGATGGAACTGGAACCAATTTTGCCACGGGAGATTTTCTCGATGTTAAATTAGCAAGCAAGCCTATTGACATAGGATGCATCGAGATTAAGGAGAATCCTGTGGTTAAGAAAATTATTGAAGATTATCTTCGCTCCATTAAGACCCCTTTATGGCGAGGTGCCTTAAACCAAACCAAGAGAGTTCTTAATAGCACATTGAAGAATATGAAATTGAAAAAGGCACCGGTGTTTGGCCAAAACATCATCAAAAATAAACCTGCTCCCGATGAACTCAAAAACACGTGATTTCCTCAAAAATTGGCTTCCACCTGCAATGCTTTGGCATTTAAGGGGTTTTGCTAATGGCATTCGATGGTCTGGGAACTATACCTCTTGGACGGAAGCTCAACAGGCATCCAATGGGTATGGTAGCGAAAATATTTTAAGAGCCGTGCGAGAAGCTTTGCTGAAAGTGAAAAAGGGCGATGCTATCTATGAACGCGACTCAGTGCTTTTCAATGAAATTCACTATTCTTGGCCTTTGTTGGCCGCATTGATGTGGATTGCAGCCGCATCAAAAGGAATATTGAATCTACTCGATTTTGGTGGTTCACTGGGAAGTACTTACTTCCAAAATAGAAAATTTTTACTGTGCTTACCTAAGGTTCGATGGAATGTTGTCGAGCAGGCTCATTTTGTCGATTGTGGAAAAACAAATTTTGCGGACAATACCCTTTCCTTCTATTATGACATTGATGCATGTGTTAGGCAGGAGTCGCCCAATACAATTCTTTTCTCAAGTGTGATTCAATATTTAGAGAAACCCTATTTTTTTCTGGAAGAGATCATTAATCTTGGATTTGAGTACATTATTTTTGATCGCACCGCTTTTTACAAGACAGAAAGAGACAGACTGACAATCCAAAAAGTGCCTGAAAAAATATACAAAGGGAGTTATCCCGCATGGTTTCTCAACAAGAGAAAGTTTTTGGATATATTTTCGAACAGGTATGAAATTATTGCCACGTGGCGAGAGAACACCAATTCAGCCAATATTCCTTCGATATTTGAAGGCTATCTTCTCAAAAGAAGAGAAATATTTGAAGCATAGTGTTTCTAAAAGATCGTTGCTGGATAGAAAGGCTGCATTCTGTCGAAATACAAAACTATTTCAAGCTAAGAAGGTATTGTACGCCGTTGTTTCGGTCTTTTTACTGGATCCAACATGGGACGTATATTGGTGAAATTAGTAAAACAAATGCTATTAAAGATAAAAGACTTTCTGCGTACAGAACTTTTTCGACCCACGATGCTGGGGCTGTTTATAAATCCATTCTATTTCTCCCGGAAAGCGCTTTGGCAAGAAATCAAATCGTTGGGAATCCATATTTCAGGCCGCGTATTGGATGTGGGATGCGGCAAAAAGCCATATCAATCTCTTGTGCAATGTCGTGAGTACATCGGTTTGGAAATCGACACCCCTCGGAATCGGCTGAAATCCAAGGCTGATTTGTATTATGACGGAATGCATTTTCCTGTCGAGAACGTTTCTTTTGATTGGGTTGTATGCAGTCAAGTTTTAGAGCACGTCTTCAATCCCGATGTATTTCTTTCGGAAATTGCCAGAGTACTCAAAGCAGGAGGGGGATTGTTAATGGTCGTCCCTTTCGTTTGGGACGAGCATGAGCAACCTAATGATTTTGCGAGATATTCGTCTTTCGGTTTGAGATCTCTCCTTGAGAGGAACGGTTTCGTTATCGTCGAACAGCGCAAGACCCTTACCGATATTCGTG
>JBAZGB010000149.1:0-3467 GCA_041653135.1 Eubacteriales bacterium
AAGCCCATCTATTTATATCCGTGCTGGCTTATCATTTACTTATCGGCATTGAGACAGGTTTACGGGAACAAGGAGATACGCGTCAATGGTAAACGATTAAAAAGGTTCTTTGCACGCACACCAGAAGTACAATAATTTTACATGGAGAGGGAAACATGGTTTACAGTATCCGGTTATCCGGCCAGCCGGAACCTGAGCAACGGGATATCTATAAGAAGCTTGGGATCAAGGACCCTCTGAAAAACAAACAGACGGTTTTGCACCGTAGAATGTAGTACCTAATTATTTTGACGGATCGAGGCTGTAAGGGGAGTTTGGGGCTTTAGAGGGGAAAGTTGGGCTAATAAGCTGTATGGGGAAGGAAACCTGCGACAGGCGGTTTCCTTCCTCCATCAGGCTTCCCCTTATTAATCCTTCCTGATCAAAAACCTTCTAAAAGGAGGTATTGCCGGTGGAAACTATTTTACAGGCTATCGGTAATGTGGGTTTTCCTATTGCTGTTGCCGCTTATCTTCTGGTCAGAATCGAAAACAAACTGGAGGGCTTGGCCGCCAGCATTACCAGCCTGGCCAGCGCTATTGACAAAACTCAATAAGACAAAGCGGATCGCCCCCTCCTCAGGGGGTGTTTTTTTAAGTTGGGTTGACGCACTGGCGCTTCTGGTTGGACAGTAGCGTCTTTTAAAGAAGCGTCTTTCCTTTCCTCAAGATATGGCCATTATATCCAGCTATTCTTGGTCAGGCAATTACATCAGCATTTGGACTTTTAGCATGGTAGCAACAGCATAGACTAACATTATACCACATGATTTCCGCTGACAAACATTAACTGAAAAGTACCGGGAGCTGTACCGAAACCTTGGTTTAAGACTTCCTCCATACTATCCTATTAATTATTCCTGTATAGCTTTGAATAATTTTGACCACCTTCACGCTCACGTTTTCATCTGCATAATCGGGGTGTCGCTGTCTATGGCAAAATAAAAATACAGCGAGAAATGATGTATTTTTATTGACCGATCACAGTCGGCTGGTAGCTAAAATAAGTGCTGTACAATTTGAGGGCAATCCCGTCGGCCATATCCGGAACCGAAAGCGCCTGCCGGCTGTTCCTGAAAGAGTAGATTAAATCCACGATCTTCCCCAGGGTAATGGTATACACTACTGGCACCGCATAAAAATCCCCCGTACAGTTGGCTCTGCCCTGCAGCGCGCGCAGCAGTTCCTCCATCACATCATCAATATAGACAAGCGTCATCACAACACCCGGATCATTCACCGTGATTGGCAAATTCCGGGCAATGTTATGGTAAAGCGTCGCCACCGCATTGTTGTAGTTGGGCCGGCACCATTTGCCGAAAACATTGGGGAAACGGTAAATGAGAATCTGTGCGCTTGTTTCCCGGCCATAGGCCAGAACCAGCTCTTCTCCGGCTTTTTTGCTACGGCCGTAGGGATTGTCCAGGGCTGCCTGGGTGGGAAAAGACATCATCACTGGGCAGCGGTTGCGGTTTTTTTCAATAAACAAGTCCTTATTTTAGTCTGCTGATTCATTATGCTCGCTAAATACAGCGAACCCCATAACATCACGTGGCGTTATTACATCTACAAGATAATTGTCATTATCTACAACAGGAATGAATGAAATGTTTTTTTGCTGGAATATTTCGAAAGCCTTACGATAATTAACTTCATTGAGATAGATAAATGAAGGTTTTGTTAATTTCTCAATCGAAGCATATACCGTTTTTCCCTCGACCAAAGCTTGAATAATGTCACCTAAAGTTATTACGCCATACACTTTTCCGTTATCTCCAAGAACAACCACACCCCGTTCGCGAATTGTTTCTATCACATTCATTACTTCCAACAGGGTATATTTGGTGTTAACACAAAAACGCTCTTTATTCATAGGGCACCTCACTAATAAGTTAAATGCTTGACGATTAGTTTTTCGTCAATCTTCGTTTCCATCAGCAACTTTAGTATCTTCTCTGAGGAATGGCCGTCTCCGTATGGATTGTCAATGTTGTCATGTAAAAATTTCTTGAAGCGCGGCTCTATGGCTTTTTCTATTGCAGTAACGATTTTATCTTTATCCCATTCAACTACATCAATTACATTATTTCCTCTGTAGCGTAGATGTTGCCTTCTACCGATATTAACAGCCGGTATCCTGAACGTTGGCGCTTCAAGAAGCCCTGAGCTGGAATTGCCGACGATACAAGTACAGTATTTTAGAAGTCCAAGGTAGTCCTCGCGTTTAAGATTAGCATAAACATGATAATCACCCTTTTTGAAATTGTTTATAGCGTATTTTATATCGCTTGAACCAGCGTCATTATTTGGCATTATTAGCATTATTGGCATATCGAATTGGTTCAAGGCTTGTATAAATATCTCAGCCTGCTCACGCGCATGGCTGCTCTCTTCCGTAACGGGGTGCATGACCGCAAGAATGTAACCATTCCTAAGTTGCACACATAGCTTATTTTCAATGTCTGTCAGTCCGGTGTATTGTGTGTTTACAAGCTCATCCAGTTGCGGGGCACCTACATTGTAAACACGGAAAGGCTCTTCTCCCAGCTTAATCAATCTATCTTTTGCATCTCCATTGGACGCAAAATGTAGATGAACGAATTTCCCGATTGCGTGTCTGGCCATGCCGTCGATATTTCCCGAAACCTCGCCGGCCTGAATATGAGCAACCGGAGTATATGTATATCCCGCCGCAATTGCACCCATAAGCTGTTCTCCACGATCGCCAGCCAAAACTAGCCAATCCGGCTTTTCGTTCCCGATTATGTCTGGCAGAGCTGATAGACATATACCAAGTGACTTTGTCATAGTGAAATGGGAATCTCCTTCAAGTGACATGTGTATTTTGTAATGGATTGTAAAACCGTCGTTTTCAATTTCTCTGTAGGAATTCCCATATGATGGCAATAAGTGCATATTCGTTACGACCAGACGATAATCCACATCTTTATATTGCTCGATAAGGTGCAGAATTGGTCGAATATATCCCCATTCACCCCTAGAACCGGTTAAAAACATTATCTTTTTCATTGTTACTGTTACTCCAAATCATCATACTTGATTAAAACATTCTTCCTTATATCTCTTTTTGCTTTCCTTCCAATAATTTCATTCATTCTGTATGAGGGTATTCCAGTACCAGGTCTTTTTGACCAGATCATCTCTTGTGTTATCGTTTCTCCCGCATGAATTTCAGTTATACTGACGATACTTCTGAATGCCCATTGCCTTATCGCTTCTTCTTTCGGTCGAACCTTCTTCTCGCTGCCACCGGCAAGGTATACCTTTCTTACACCGTCAACAAGCTCATGCAGTTCTTTGAATTCAATTGAGACCGTCTGATCTGGCCCCGGCGTAAGTTTATTCAGTATAACATGCTTTTCTATGATTTTAGCACCAAGCGCCACGGCGGCATAAGAGGTGTAAAGA
>JBAZGB010000150.1:0-3464 GCA_041653135.1 Eubacteriales bacterium
CATTTTTTCATATTCTGCAGGAACCCAAATCTCCGGTGCTTTTTATGAAACTTATGACGATAGCCAAGGCTCAATTGTTTTTTGGATTACACCCGAATGGAATGGCGATGATGGTGTGCAACATGTCCTATATAACAATCATCAATGGGATAGTGGCGGAATAATTATTTATAAAGAAACTAATGGAAATCTTCGCTTCCAATTTGGAGGCTCTAATAAAATTGATACAAATACTTCAGTGTCAGACTGGGTAGCTGGCAACACGTACCTAGTAACGACCAGGTGGGATTTAGACAACAAAATTGATGGCACTAATTATGCCTGTATCTCAATTAACGATACCCATAATTGTGGCCACACCTCCGCAGGTACGGCGGGAGCACCGGGTACTACAAGTAGGGTAGGAGAATCTGATGAAGGCGACCCTGCCAACGCTCTTATTGAAGGACTTACCATCTACCGTCGTCCCCTATTTGATGGTACTTATGGGATAGATGTGGGAAATGGGGATGAGATACAGAAGATCAACAACGGAGGATCACACACAGATAGCGATAATGCTTCTACACTTCACGACTCCACCCGATTTTGGGTAGCCGATGAACTTATTGGCGGCACTGTAGTTAATCAAACAGATGGAAGTTCCGGAACGATTACGGATAACAATATTACAACAATTACAGCCACCTTATCAGGAGGATCCGAAAATGACTGGGATACAGGAGATCTTTACATTGTGACGGGTAGAGGTGGGGTAGATCCTACTTTAGTCACTGGATCATGGGATGTGGTGTTTGCTCTACCCACAAATGCTTCAACAGGTGCACTTGCCACGGGAGAAGGAAACGCTTGGACTCACCCTCACTCTTCCAACCTTCTTCCCGGTAATACAAATACCGGTGGGTTCATGCTGAACGGCAATATGCAAACTGATGGATGGCTACCGGAAGGTGCTGTGGGAGACAATGACAGCATCGAGTACAACGGTACAACAACAAGAATTAATGATAACCTTCATTACAATGCCATGACTGTAGAGGCTTGGGTTAGAAACGATAATTGGGGGGAAGGAGACAGTGGCGCAACAGGATGGTTTATACAAAAAGATGATGGTAAATGGAGGTTGTATTTTAATTCTAGTAACGGTCTAGTGGGTTATGCTGACACAGATAGTACAAATGCCATGAGTACATCAGGAACAGATGAATTTACCAATGACGGTTTGTGGCATCATGTAGCATTTACCTATGATAACGATAACGACAGAACGATAGATTTATATATAGATGGCGCAGAAGTAAGCTCATATCCAACTCATCAAACAGGGACGGGTACAGCAGTTGATGATTCAGCGGGCGATCTCATTATTGGAAATAATCCTTATAATACGTTCACTATAGACGGCGCCGTCGGATGGGTAAGAATTTCCAACAATATTCGTTACACCTCCGGTTTTACTCCTCCCACTCGTTGGAGTCCGCCTACCGGTGATGCTAACACAGTAGCGCAGTGGAACATGGATGAAGGCACAGGAACGAGTGTTACTAATGATGGAGGCGCTTCTTCGTGTGGTGGAACAGCGGCTAACTGTAATGGAACACTCACTGATGGAACCTGGAACGATGGGGGCGCGTTAGCAACTAATCAAAAGATTTTCGCCGGCGGATATAAATATACTAGTAATGCCGCTAATCAGGGAATTTATGATGAAATTGCGGTTACGGCAGGAGATGATTTTGTAGTTCGAGGAGTAGTTAATTCAAACGGAACTTGTGCCCCCGCAATCTTGATTACCGGAGCAGATGACGGAGAAATCACTCATCTGGACGGAACCACTTCTTCTACCAGAACCGATCCTGATATCCTTTTATTTGCTTTTGAGGCAGACGCTACTGAGAATATTAAAATCAAATTGATCAATACCGCCACCTCCGGAACGTGCTATTGGCATCAGGTGGAAGTGTTGGAGAACCTTTTATCCAATCCGGGTTTTGATGATGGATTTCAAGGTGGTGATCCAGATATACCGGATGATTGGGAAAACCAGAGTCTTGAGGCAGGTGAGGGGGCGGAAGAAACTGTTACTGTTCATTCAGGTGGGCACGCCTTTAAACTGAATACTGAAGGAGGAACAGCCGAGCAGGATGGAATCCACTATTCGTTTACGGGTGCAACTGGAGATTTTTTTAATTCAGGGTTTTGGAATTATGTATCCACAGGGGCTCCGACCAAAGGTTTTTATGCTTGGCCTGATAACCCCCAATACAATGATGGCAATTATCTTGGGGCCGATCTTCCGGAAATTGCCTATGGTGGTGCTGTGTGGACGCATTATCCGCTTATTTTCCGAGTCAGAACCCCAAATCCGCTGATCTATTACAGACAAAGTTATAACACTGAGACCCTTAGCTATCTGGACGATACCTACATAGTACCCTTGACGGATGTCTCTCTCACTGTCACCCCCGCCAATTTAGCTAATTCCACCGAATCCACCGGAATCCGAGTTGACGGCACAGACACGCTCACACAAGACATCACTGAACTCGCTGTAGGATCAGGTACCATAAAATTTAATTACACCCCTCGCCACTCCGCCGCCGATATCGCTAAATTTGGTACCAGCACACCTTATATTGCCACCTTTTGGGGCGATTCAGATGATTACATCAAACTGTACTGGAGTGCCGCTAATACCATCACTCTCTCCTACTCCATGGGCGGAAGCACCGGTTCTAAAACCTATGATGCCACAGGAGATATTACCGCGGGTACTACATACAATTTTGAGATTAACTACATAGGTAGCGGAGATATGAACTTAAGCATTGATGGAACCACTCAGATAACGCTGGAAACTATTCCTGCCACGTTTGGAACTACTCCCAGTACTGCTCACTGGGGAACAGATTATAATGGTACCGCAGACTCTTCCCAAGCGGATGCTACATTTGACGCACCGGATTCATATTCCGATTCGGCCTCTTTTTATTTTGACGCCACAACCGGAGGAAATCATGAAACCGAAACGGTCAACGAAGGAACTTCGGAATCGGGAACAGTGGCTGTGACAGAAAATACAGCATTTAATAATTTCTTAATGATTCAGAAATCATCGGAGGTTTTATTTGGTGTAGGAACCACAACAGCCTCTCATAGCACTCAGGTACCCAACTCTGCCAGTTACCTTCGCATTGAGACTACGGATACAACAAGAAACTTGATTTTGGATCACATCTTTGTTCGAAAATTGGCGACTACAGATCCTTCCGCGGAAGCTTATGGAAGTTATGGAGATGAAGAAAAAAGTACCGGACCTATCGCCCACTATACTTTTGACGAGAATAAAGGAGAATGGGCGTACAACGAAGTTTCCTCTGCTTTCGCTAAAGATCCGGTTTTATACCTAGACATGGACGATAATGTCAGCGGAGATGCTAAAACAGTTAGTGATGCCAGTGGGT
>JBAZGB010000151.1:0-3443 GCA_041653135.1 Eubacteriales bacterium
AATTAGAGCAAGCTAAGGCCCAATCTTCGGTAATGGGAAACTCTATTGAAATTTCAGAAGAAACAAAGGAGGGGACTATGGCAGATTGTCCGAATTGCACAGCAAGGGAAATTGAGATGCAGCGGGTCAAGAACGAGGTTATCCCGGCCTTGAAATCCGAATCAGAAAAGACGGTCAAAGCTCTTTCCGACCAGGTAGCCGAATTGACTCGGCAGCTAAAAGAAAAACCGGCTCCGGTTCCAGTGGACGAGATACCAGAAGACCTGGAGAAAGTGATCGCACACTGTGAATCCGGTAAATGTCCGGCTCATGCTCAACAGTGGGAAGTCCTGAAAAAGCGGATAGTTGACGCCAATGCTCCGACGATAGTCCAGCACACCCTGGAGAATTTGCCGGACACGGTTGTCGAGTCCGAAGGTTTGAAGCGGGGTTTCATCCCAAAGAGAATAACAATACCGGTTAGAAGCCGGTAAAGAGGTCTTAATATGGCAGACGAACAGAATCCCGGCCAGCAGCCGGAGCAATCCGAGGGAATAAAAAGAGTTCAGGCTCTTAAATCCAAATGTGATGAATTGGGCTTTGACCTGAATTTGTTTTTCGACATGATGGGTGGAGTAGCTCAAAACGCTGTTAAAAGCAGCCAACAGGAAATATCCGGACTGGTAGAAATGAAAGTCAAGACCCTGGGCGATAATTTGGCTGGTCAAATCAAGGCCAATAACGATTCACTCAGGCTGGAACTTTCACCCCTGGTAGCCTTCGTGAAAGACATCCAGTCTCAAGTGTCACAGGTCCAGCAGCCCGCGCAAATGCAGCAGCCTGTGGGTAATGCCATGGTTCCGATGGGTGGTGAGATTCCGCCTGGTCAGGGTTTGATGCAGGGTAGCGGCGGAAAACCTGGATTCGGTGATATTATCCAGCTTTTAAAAATGTTCGGTATGGGTGGCAATAGTGGAGAACAACCCGGAAACGGTGGGCTTTCTCAGATGGCTACCCTGGCGAAGTCCTGGGGCGAGGTTATGCGGGCGATGATGGAGCCTGTTGTAGAGATGCAGACCACCATGCGGCAATCGCTTTTATCTGAAATGCAGACTTATTCCCGGACCGGTGGGACTTTACCCTGGGAAGCTGACGAACCGGCTCCAGCTTCTACTGCCAGGCTGACAAATTCAAGGCAGCAGCGACCCGCGCAGCGTCCTGTTGTGTTGAATCAGGAAATTGATGATAGTCCGTCCGATTACTCGAAAGAGGCGGCGGAATTAGCCAAGAGGTTTAAATTTGCCTAGGAAAAACTGGGCGTTGTTGGTCATGCGGTTGGAACTATCACCAAGGCAGCGGCGCATGATTCAGAAGGGAATAAACCCTTTCGAATATTCCAGGGTAAAGAGCTATTCACCAATCAAGACCCGGAAGAAACTGATACGGGCAAAGAGGAAAACAGACCATGCAAATAACATTCGAAGTCGAAGATAATATTTTTAAAAAACTGGAAATAGAGGCTAAAGCTAATCAATGCAATACCGTAGGGGAGTTTGTAAAAAAGATCATGGAATTGGCTGTTATGACAATTACAGTAAACATAGATGAGCCTGATAAAATAAGAGAGCTTAAAGAAATGCGAGATGATTCTATTTTGGGCCAGGCTTATAATAAAACTTTTCGAACAGGATAAACAGACCATGCCAGAATCAAAAAAGCAGGAATTTAAAAGTCCGTTTAAGATGCTCCAATGGCAGTGGCGATCAATTATCGAGGAATTGTCAGAGCTGCAACGCCATGCCTCTGACCCTACGTGCCCTTGTGTTCTGGCTGATTCCGGGGAATATTGTTTACAGAAACACGCTCTCGGCCTTCATACCCTGGCTAAGGAAACTATCGCTATGGCTCCCGAACATACTGAAATGCTGGAACAGTTGGCGGAAGAAGCCCTTGACCAGCATAACGCTCTTAATGAGCGAATCGTATGCAGTAAGCCGTCAGACGCTGAAAAAGATACCGTTGTCTGGTCGAGGCAGTGGCGCAAGAAGATTGAGCAGCTTTACTATCGCCAGGCCTGTAAACTACCAGCGGCAAAGATGAAACAGGAACTATCCTGCACCCTCCACCAGGAGCCGAAAGTCCGCATATCCGGTCAGTGTACTGCCTCATCCTGTAGCCTGAAAGTCAAGGGTATTGTGGAGACGGTGGAAACGTCAACGCCGGCGGGATTATCCGACGCTATCAACACGGTTATCAGGCACATGGAGAAACGAACCGGGAATAAAATCAGCCCGTTGACTTACGCCATAGGACCAACATCACTCACCCGGTACGAGCTGAAATATAAAATCGTCGAAGTTGATAGGCTGGTGACTTCTCACAATCCTTTCACCTTTGAGATTAACCCGGATTATCCGCAGGAATTACAGCCGCGGCTCCGCGGGAGAGCCGCAAACAAAGCTCAAGTCCTGACTATGGCCGCACACCTGGAGCCAGACGCGCTTCTGGATGATTTTCACTCTATTGACCGCGGTGCCCCGATTGTCAACGCTGATTCAGTCGTTCTATCTGGTAATGGCCGGGTAATGGCTATCCAGAACGCTGTCAAGGAACATCCGGGCAGCTACGAGAATTATGCCGAACACCTGAAAACAGCAGCCGAAAACTACGGCTTGAAGGTTACGAAAATATCAAATCCGGTCTTAGTCCGGGAGCTGGTAACCAAGATCGATTTACGGACTTTCGTAGAAGAGGCCAACGCTTCAACCACAATCGCACCCTCTGCCGTGGAAGTCGCCAGGTCGGACGCTCAGAAAATAACGCCTGCCATGTTGAACGGGCTGGAAGTCCCGGAAGGTTTGTCCATCGAGGATGCATTGAGATCCCGGTCAAACGCTGGTTTTGTTTCCTCTTTTCTGGATAAACTTTCAGCCAACGAAAGAGGCTCAATAGCGGATGCTCAGGGGAATCTATCCCAGGACGGTATCAGGCGGATCACGATGGCAGTATTCGTCAACGTGTTTCCTGGGGACTCCGGTTTGCGGTTATCTGAAAAGTTTTTTGAATCCACAGATGTAAACGTCAAGAATGTGTTCAATGGCATAGTCGGCGCATTGGGCAAGCTGGCACAGGCCGAAGCTCTCATAAAGTCCGGCGCCCGGAATACCGGATTATCGATCAGTGAAGACTTGGCCCAAGCGGTAACCGTCTACTCTGAGATCAAAAAAACGCCGGGTATGACGGTAGAAAAGTATTTGAATCAGTCTCAGTTATTTGACAGGCAGCTTAACAAGTTCCAGGAGAAGTTGCTTACTTTGATTGACAAACGGTCACGTTCCGGTAAAAAGGTGGCCCGGCTGCTGAAAGCCTACGCTGACATCGTGATTGAAAGCCCGCCTCCGTCCCAGGCCTCGTTTATGCCGGGTGAAGCCCTGAGTAAAGATGCGGCTCTGGATATGGCTGAC
>JBAZGB010000152.1:0-3259 GCA_041653135.1 Eubacteriales bacterium
ACGGATGATCCCGAAACGATGTTCAGGGTGTTGCTTACATACATGGACAAGCACTTGGTTGCCCTGGCGAACAAAGGCATTCATGATAGGGAGTATAAGTCAAGGCTGCAGGATATCATAGTTTATTCACTGTTGGCCATTGCCCTGGGCAGAGACAGGAAGCCGCTATGAACAGAGCGACTTATAATACGCCGAAAAAATCAAACCAGGTCGGGCTGTGCAAGTACCATAACTGGTTTTTAAGCTGGCCGCAGATAAGGAATTACGGGTGCCTGCACAAGAAGCGCGAGGGCAGCTGGTGCTGCTACTTTAGGCCGAATCTACAGCATGGTTTTTGGAAGAATGCGAGGAAAATACCTGAGGACATAAGGGCTAAGCTGGAATTGTGCAGAATAACAGGGGGTGGCTGAAATATTCGAAGAAGAGAAAAAAGATTTAAGTGTAATAGCCAGGAAAGTAGAAGAGCAGACAAAAAAAGAAATCCAGGCAAACATTGAGCGTTTCAAGGAGAGAAACAGAAAGAAGAACCTTGAACGTTATGGCTGCGATTGTTTTTTGGCGAAGTGTTACGTAAGCTGCCCTCGGTATTTAATACATGCGGAGCCAGAAATATTTTTTACATGGTGGGCTAAGACAAGCCCGCCGGATAGCAGGATAAGAGAATATTTACAGCCAATACCGGCGCCGCCTGCTAAAAGCGGGGGAAGCAGGAACAAGAAAAAGAGGAAGATGCCAAAGACCAGTGTTTTTTATAATCCTTACCTGTAATTATTAAAATATGTTTGACAAGATAAGGACTTGCAATTAAAATATAATTGATTTGTGCGCCCATAACAAGGCGGGGCGTTTTCTTAAGGTTAAACAAGCAGGCTGGCGAAACGCCCTCTGGATTGATGACGAATCGGAGGGAGAGACACACAGCCTGCTTTGATTTTATCTACGGAGCCGTATGAATAGCTTTCATCCCTTTTCCAAACACTACTGTAAAGGAGGTGAAAAAACGTGGCGGGAATGTGGGACGGTAGCTTTTACGGCTTTAGACTGCTCGTATTACTAGGGGCGGCTGCGGTATATGTTATTTTTTTCATCGCGTTCTGGAAACTGATGAGGGCGCACGAAAAGCTGGCAGGGACACTAAAAGAGATAGCGGATAACTTAAAGACAAAACCTAACGAGCCGTAAGGCTCTTTTCTTTTACGCGAAAGAAGGAGGCAACCATGCCTGAAACCATCAAAATTTCAGTCCACTGTTCCTATGACGAACTGGTGGACATTGAGAAGCTGGTTCCAAACCCCCGAAATCCGAACACGCACCCTGAAAAACAAATAAGCCTACTGGCCAAGATAATAAAAGCCCAGGGCTGGCGGGCGCCGATAACCGTTTCGAACAGAAGCGGTTTTATTGTCCGGGGTCACGGCCGGCTGATGGCGGCGCAGCTCCTCGGGGTGGAGCGGGTGCCGGTGGACCGGCAGGACTACGCGACTGAGGCGGAGGAGTGGGCGGACCTGGTCGCCGACAACCGGATCACTGAACTGGCGGAGATGGATATCCCCAAACTCGGGGATATCTTGGGGGAGTTGAACGTCGGCGATTTTGACATTGAGCTGGCCGGTTTTACCGACAAGGAACTGGAGGACCTGTTTCGACAGCTTCAGGATCCGGCCGAGATAGTTGAGGATGGTTTTGATGCTGAAGCAGAAGCGGCCAAGATCAGGGAGCCGGTAACAAAGCCGGGGGATATTTGGCAGCTTGGAAAACACCGTCTTATGTGCGGTGACGCCACTGTTATTGCAAACGTCGAAAGTTTAATGGCCGGGCAATCGGCATCAATGTTATTTACAGACCCGCCGTATAATGTGGACTATACCGGCAAAACAAACGATGCCTTGAAGATAAAGAACGACAGGATGAAGGACGGCCAGTTTTATAAATTTCTTTTTGACGCCTTTACAAATATGCTGGCCGTAACCGTTCCGGGCGGGGCGGTTTATGTCTGTCATGCCGACTCGGAGGGACTGAACTTCAGAAAGGCTATAACCGATGCAGGCTGGCTTTTGAAGCAGTGCATCGTCTGGGTTAAAAACGGCATTGTAATGGGGCGCCAGGACTACCACTGGCAGCACGAGCCGATCCTTTACGGCTGGAAGCCGGGGTCGGCACATACCTGGTATGGCGGCAGAAAAGAAGCGACGGTCTGGAACTTCGACAAACCCTTGAGGAATGCTGAGCACCCTACGATGAAACCGGTGGGGATAACGGCAAGGGCCGTTCAAAATTCCAGCAGGCCGGGTGATATTGTGCTGGATTTATTCGCCGGGTCGGGAACAACGATGATTGCAGCGGAGCAGATTGAACGGGCTGCATATTTGATGGAGCTTGATCCGGTTTACTGTGATGTGATTATAAACAGGTTTGAGCAGTTTACCGGCCAGAAGGCTGTATTATTGGACGCGATTGATAACATTGCATAAGTAAAGAAGGGCGCCGAAAACGCCCTCCAATCACCAGGAACACACCCTGGCGGAGATAGTGGAACCGTGGCCACGGGACTATCTCTTTTTCCATTTTAATGGAGAGCCGGGGTGTTGGCAATAGAAAATACAAACAAATGTTCTAATAATGGTAATGAAAGATCATCACGCCAAAACGAGATCGAAGTGTTGACCGGCAGCCTGGAATCCCGGGCGAAGTACCGAAGGATAGTACAGGCCAGCATAGCTAAGTGGGTTAAGGACTTCCAGGACGGGCGGATAAAGATAGACTCGGTCGAGGACCTTAAAAAACTTATAAGCATGGAGAAAGAGTTGCAGGAATATGACCTGATTAACATCAGAAGGTTGGAAAGGCTCAGAAAGCAATCTAAGGACGCGAAGGGTGATACCAATTGCCGCAACGACTGAAGAGGCCCTGCACTTACCCCGGCTGTCCGGAGTTAACAGACGGCGGCAGGTGTGAGAAGCACAAAAAGCAGGAGGCCCGACGGTACGACGAGCAGCGGGGTACAAGGCAGGAGAGAGGATATACCGAGGATTGGCTTAAGGTCAGGCGACTGTACTTGGTGCGGCATTCGCTGTGTGAACGATGCGAGGACAAGGGATTGGTGGTTGCGGCTGAGATGGTGCACCATAAACAGGCCATACGACAGGGTGGGGCTGCGCTGGATGGCGATAACCTGATGTCGGTCTGCCGAAAATGCCATGACGAATTACACAGCGGGGATAGGGGGGTCTAAATCCTCTCAGTTTATGGAATACAGAAC
>JBAZGB010000153.1:0-3229 GCA_041653135.1 Eubacteriales bacterium
AGCCACCGTGTGCTCAATCAGATACGGCTTCTGGCGCCGGAGAAGAGTCAGCGATTTACCCCCCTTCGCTGGTGTGAATCCTTCTATTCAGCAGCGCCTTTTGTCATGACCCGCACTCTTAAATACGCGGGAATAGATGAGAATCCTGTAATGCTCTTACTCTACTTTATGGGCGAGAGCGTTGACCCAAACGTTAATCGAAAACGTTTGTTGTCGCCTTGGGTGCAAACTAATTCCCAGGGATTAAATACCATTAAGTGATATATATGGTATATAGATCACGCATGTATGTATGGCATATAAGGGAGTAAAGGTATTAATCGATATATATTTTACAAATCGTTTTTACAATTTTGAGCCCCTTAATCAAATTGCCAGTACTTCCATAACCATAACCATAACCATAACAATTATGATTATTAATCTGATTGTAATTCTGTTGGCCTTTTATGGGCTTTTGCAATACAGGGAAGGCTGGGAACAGGGTGAAAAAGCAACTTTGGCAAATGGGTTTAACTATCTGGTTGCATCTGCCCGGAACAAAAGGCTGTTATGGCTGGTTATTATCGTATCGCTGTTTCTCATAAACCTAACGTTCTTAGTGCTTGTGATGAGTGCTAATAAAATAAGTGCAATTGCAATAATTATTTCTTTTATTTTTATTTCTTTTATTTCCACTGCCGGCACGATAGTTAGACTCCTCGGCTTTCTCTTAAGCCTGTCTCTTGTCAGGATTTATAAAAACAATATTTTCAAATACCTGGCTGTTATTTATATGATTCCGTTAGTTAGTATGGTTATTTCCTATCTCAACAGCAGCATTAATGTTTGCCGGTTTTATTTCAGCCTGCCTTCTTTCTTCAAAATTATTGAAAATGCCTTTGATTCTATTATAGCGTTTCAGGACATAACTATTGCTGTTTTGCTGGTTATTGCTCTTTCTATTTACAGGATTAAGGGGAACAACATACAAACTTAGTAATTATAATAGTAACCCATGTCATTGCAGCAATACACAAGAACCGTCACTGTGTATTCATTACCCTCATCTCTGGGATAAAGTTGAACAATTCCAGTCGGAAAAGATCTAAAAAACATTTGAAAGCCTGCTGCTAAACAACGAGAAGGGGCATTTCCGGAAGGTCAACCCCAAAATTTTTACCACAGCCTTGATGGCCGGCATCAGATCCGTGATTAATCCTGTTTTCATTATGGAAAACAACCTGTCCCTGGAAGAAGGCATTCATTCGCTTTTTAATATATATTTATACGGAGTTGTGGAAGACGCCGGGAGCCTCCGATACAGCGCTGAATGAAGAGGCAAACATCAACGAACAAAAGCGCCATCATCGGGCAGGGCACTCACGAGGAACTGGCTAGAGGCGGCTTTTATGCAGAACTCTATGAGGAGTCCTCCGAATTCATTCGGGGGAGGATGTCATGGTAAACCTCGCATAATTTGAGTATAATAAAATTAATATTTAAAGTTGCCTTTTAAAGAGGGGTGAAGCCAGGATGCAGAAACAAAGATTTACCGTATTAATCGAAAAAGATGAAGACGGAATTTTTATCGCCTCAGTCCCCGCACTGCCTGGATGTCATACTCAAGCCGATAACCTTGACGACTTGGAAGAAAGAATAAAAGAAGTGATTAAACTATGCCTCACCGGTAAAAACACCGACAATTTCAAGCCAGATACTTTTGTGGGCGTTCATCAAATAGAGGTTGCCATATGACCAAGCTGGCAATCATTTCGGCCACCGAAATGGAACGCCTTTTAAAACACCTTGGCTTTAGCCGGAAAAGACAACTTGGAAGCCATGTTTTCTTTGAACATTCCGACGGCAGGTGTACAACCGTTCCTTTTCATCAGGGAGAAGATCTGGGAAGAGGCTTGATTCGTAAAATTTTGCGGGACATTGAACTTAGCCCCGAAGATTATGAGCAATTAAGGCAAAATATCCTTTAAGATATTATTTTGTTTACCGGTTTGCGGCCAAGAAGGCCCCCAGGTTGTTTACCGGCCGGCGCCTGGATATGCATCCCGATTAATGGGCACAGCACGATACGGGGTCAGGCTTTATTTGTGAAATTGTATGTTAGTATCCACAGGAACAGTTCTTGTCTATTGGGGGGGAAGCAAAAAGAACGTCCCCGTGCTTCCCCCGTGCTTCCTCATGACCACCACGGTGGGTATGGTGGCCAGCCCCAGGGGCAGCAAGGGAACGAGCAGAAAACCAATCAAGGCGAATATCCAGTAAACCGCGGCGCTCCGGTCTTGATTCCGTAAATCAGCAGCGGGGGCAGTAAAAATGGCGATTCCGTTATATATTCATAGCATAGGATAACGGAAAAGCGGGCGCCTAAAACCTGCCAGCCGCTTAAGGGCAGGGCCAGGAGGCTCTGGGCGTCGGCGGCAAAATAGAAAAAGCTGATGATATAAAAAATACCAAAAAAGAAAATAATCGAACTGACCAGCACGAGACCCAGGGTCAATATGGCGCCTTCCTGCCCGATTGAGGCCAGCAGGTCAAATCCCTGGATTAAAATTCTGCAATACAGCCATATGGTCGGGGCCAGTGAAACTGCGATAATCAGACCGAAACCAATCTTTTTCATGTAGACCTTCTTGTTTTTCCCGGTTTTTATCTGATAAGCCGAAACACCGGAGTAATTGATCAACAGGATTTTAAACAAAGCCCACATTTCACTCATTTTCCGTCAGCTCCAGAAACAGGTTTTCCAGCGACTGGTTCTCCCGGGCATGCTCGCGGATTTCCCGCATACCGCCGCAGAAGATTACTTTGCCTTTATTGATGATCGCCATGCGGTCGCAGATCTTTTCGGCTACATCTAAAACATGGGTGGAGAAAAAAACCGTCTTTCCGGCATCGGCGTGCTCCCGCATCATTTCCTTCAAATTGTACGATGAGCGCGGGTCCAATCCGGTCATGGGCTCGTCCAAAATCCATACCGGGGGATTATGCAGAAGGGCGCCGATTACGACAATCTTTTGTTTCATACCGTGGGAATAACTCTGGATAAGATCTCCCGCCGCGGATGTCATTTCGAATCGCTTGAGGAGCTCCTGCATGCGCTCAGCCCTGTTTTCCGGGGAAACCTTGTAGATGTCGGCTATGAAATTCAGGTATTCGATCCCTGCAAGGCGGCTGAAAATATTTGGGTCATCGGGAACAAAGCCGAACTGCTTTTTAGCCTCCAGCGGCC
>JBAZGB010000154.1:0-3225 GCA_041653135.1 Eubacteriales bacterium
TGAGTTGTTTTAAGGGGAGCGATTGATATGGGAGCACACGGACAGAGCGGTATCAGAAAAAGCTCCAGCAAAGCATTTGATAAGGCATGGGAATTTCAGCGGGAGCAGGAAGTGATATCAAAGTTAAAGGGAACTGCACTAACCGCAAATGCGAACACCATGTGCCCGGCATAGATCCTGCTACATATAAGCAGATTGAGTATATAAAAGATATGCTCGAGAAGCTTCACGATGATACAAAATATGCATTCCGGGATATGACGCAGAGGGATGCTTCAAAATTAATAAAGGAACTACAGGAAAGGTTGGAGGTGGGGGAATGATTAAAGGCGCAATCATAGACAACACAGGTGACTATAGATATTCACTCTGGCGGATATGGGACGAAACAAAGCCTAAGATCACATTCATTATGTTAAATGGCAGTACAGCAGATGCAGAGCAGGACGACCCAACATTGAGACGGTGCATAGGATACGCTAAAGCCTGGGGATTTGGATCTCTGGAGGTAGTTAACTTATTTGGCTATAGAACCACATTCCCCACTGAACTTAAAAAGGCCGCTGACCCTGTCGGTGCAGAAAACGATAGCTACATTCTCAAGGCAATAAAAGGTGCATCGATGGTGGTTGTGGCATGGGGCTCGAATGGAAGCTTCAAAAAGCAGGATAAGTATGTGTTGGGATTGTTGAAAAATAACTGCGTAGAGCCTTATTGTATTGACGTTTCGAAGGACGGGCACCCAAAGCACCCATTATATTTAAAGGCAGATTTGAAGCTTAGAAAGTTGGTGATTTGAAGTGAAGGCAATATCATTATGGACACTGTGGGCAATGCTGATAGCGCTCGGGTATAAGAAAATCGAAACTCGAAGCTGGAAGGCACCGGATTATCTTATTGGTCAGAGAATTGCAATTCATGCAACAAAATCTATGCCAAAGTGGGCAAGAGAATTATGCTGGAAAGAACCTTTCAGAAGCATACTGCTTAAACATGGTTTCTTGTTATCGTTCTTTGGGTGGCCATTCGGGAAGGTGGTTGCTACTGCGAGGTTGGCAGGCTGCGAAAAAATAACTGAAGAGGATAAACAGCTCCACACTGCTATGACTGAAAGCTGTAGGTTTGTCGCAGGCAATGAGTACCACTTTGGTGACTACATACCAGGCCGTTACGCTTGGATTCTGGAAGACATTCAAGCGCTTCCGGAGCCGGTGCCGGCAAAAGGAATGCAGGGGCTGTGGGAGTGGAAGGGAGAGAATGTATTATGAGTGAAACAAAAGGTGAAATGCTGGTAAACGGCATGGACAAAATCAAGGAAGGTTTAGAGATGATCTCTGGGCTTGGAGATAGGCAAGAGTTAATAAAAACACTTGTTGGTTCTCAGGCAGCGGCAAACAGGCTGAAAGATTTGCTTAAAAGCAACACCATATTTGAAAACATGGTTATTTCAATGGTGGCATCCCGAAACAGCAGACTGAATGCTGAGACAACTAGAAAGGTTATTACTGATTTTCTCGATGTGCTGTTTGATTTATCACAGCCGTATAGGACGGAAAAAGAAGAAGAAATAGCACCTTGGGATAAGGAGGAATGACTTTGAAACTCACAATAGACAGCGTGCTCCGCCTCCAGGGCGTGCCGGGGGATGTGCTGAAACAAATTAAGTCGGAGTTGACTTTTAAGAATCCCACATATACAAAAATGAAATACATGAGAAAGCCGCGCTGGATGTGGGGGCAGGAATATATCAAGCTTTGGAGTGAGAAAGATGTTAATGGGGCTATCGAATACATATTGCCGCGAGGATACTTCCCCAGGTTGTGGAATCTGGCTGGGCTGTCATGGGGCAAGGTGAATGACCAAAGGGTGAGGCTTCCGGAAGTGGTGTTTCCGGTGAAGCCGAACTTGAGAGACTATCAAGTGCCGGCGGTTGGACTGGCGAAGGACTGGCAACAAGGGATTGTTAATTCGCCGGCGGGATCTGGAAAGACGGTTATTGGACACGCGATTATTGCGGACTTGAAGCAGCCTGCACTATGGTTGACACATCGTACGGATTTATTGCAGCAGAGCATGGAGAGGGCGCGGACGTTTCTGGGGCTGGACGATTCTCAGATGGGAGTTATACAGGAGGACAGGTGTAGTATAGGCAGCCATATTACATTTGCTTCAGTACAGACTTTAATGAGGCGTGACTTGTCGGAGATCAGGAATCGGTTCGGGTGTCTGGTAGTTGACGAAGTCCACAGGTGCTTCGATGATAAATTTAGTAAGGAAGATGACCGGCGTATGTTCGATAGTGTTATATCTCAAATACCGGCGTTTTATCGGTTTGGGCTTACTGCTACAGTCGGAAGGTCTGATGGGTTAATTCAGACGATGCTACATATCATGGGGCCGGTGTTTTATGAGATAAAGAAGGATGATCCCAGGCTTTTAACGCTAAAGCCGTCGGTTGAATTTATTGGGACACAGTTTGAATTTCATATGCCGACGCACACAGAGAAGGACGAGGAAACAGGTGAAGAAGAGGAAAAAGAGGACTCATTGAGTATTCAGTCCATGTATGCAGCTATGAGGCAGGATGAGGCCAGAAATGCAATATTGTTCGATGTGCTGCGGGAAAAGATTGTTGGCGGTGATGCCTGTGTATGTCTGGGACACCATTTGGCACATCTTGAGATACTGCACGATTATGTTACCAGGGTTTTGGGTAGAAGTTCGGTTTTTATCAATGGCAGTACGGATATGAGCAAGAGAGAAGCGATTTTCAATGATGTCCGCAAGGGCAAATATCAATACATTTTTGCCACATACGGATTGGTTAAAGAGGGGCTGGATATTGCTCGACTGAACAAACTGGTTTTGACAACTCCTGTAAAGGACAGGGTGACAGTTGAGCAGGCATTGGGGAGAATTCAGAGGCCGGAGGAAGGAAAGTCAATACCGGTGGTTTATGACTTTTACGACAACAAAGTGAAGGCCTGCCAGAAATGGGCCCGGGAACGCGCAAAGGTATACGGGGCTCTCGGCTGCCAGGTCGAGGGCGGACCGAAGGTGAGAAAGAAATAGGAGCTTTGTAAAAAGTACGGGATTGTGAAAGGGGATGATTTTGTGTATCCAAACCCATATATATTACTTGGTTTATTAGTGCCTTTGGCCTTTATCTTAGGTATGTTGCTAGGTCATAAATTAACAAAAGCCGGAGTTGAATAACGCGCAATT
>JBAZGB010000155.1:0-2869 GCA_041653135.1 Eubacteriales bacterium
CGCCTTCGAGTAGTCCCCCTTGAGCTCATAGATTTCAGCAGGTCGAAAAAATTGCTTGTCTTTTTTAACGAACTTTTGCCAATCAAGGCCAACATGCCCAAAAGCAAGCTCAAGAAATTCCCGCACGGTATGGGTTTCTCCGGTTGCAATAACAAAATCATCCGGAGCGCTCTGTTGAAGCATCATCCACATGGCCTCCACATAATCGCCAGAAAATCCCCAATCGCGTTTAGCGTCCAGATTGCCAAGCCTTAATTCTTTCTCAAAGCCCGACTTGATCTTAGCGACAGAATCGGTAATCTTCCGTGTCACAAACTCAAAACCACGGCGCGGAGATTCATGATTAAAAAGAATTCCATTGCAGGCGAAGAGGTTATAGGCTTCCCGATAGTTTCGCGTGAGGTGATATCCTGCCAATTTCGATATTCCATAGGAGGAACGCGGGAGCATAAGCGTTTTTTCATTTTGAGGGCTTTGGGGAGCAACACCGAACATTTCACTGGAACCGGCAAAATAGAATCGCCATTTTCGAGCTCTTTCCTTGATGGCAGACAAAACCGAATGAGTCCCATTAATATTAGTGTTCAAGGTCGAGAATTCATCCTCAAAGGAATAACTGACAAAGCTCTGCGCGGCCAAGTGGTAACATTCATCAGGCTGGATTTTCTCGATGACATGAAAAACACTCGCATAGCTTTCCAGAGAAGCAGAGTGAAGCTTGAGCTTTTCCCGAATAGGGTTGATGCGCCATGTTCGGTGGACTGGATCTTCAAGCGCGACGCGGCGAACGATGCCATGAACTTCATAGCCTTTGCCAAGTAAAAATTCCGCCAAATAAGAACCATCTTGGCCTGTAACGCCGGTGATCAACGCTTTCTTAGCCATTTCATCTCCTAATGATGCACATTTTAAAAAGCAACTGCGAGTTGTCTGAAGTTACGGCATTTTATCATTCCGTGCAACTCGATACAATTAAACTTGGAAGCGAAAAATCATACTTTGAATTCTCGACGAATTTCCGAAGCGATCAATTCTGAAGCCAATTCAATACCCGCTTTATTCCAATGGGTATCATCCGAAAAATAAAGTCGCTCCCCCTCACGAAAACGGAATCGAAAAATTGAGTAAGTGTCGATAGATCTTACACCCAGCAGATCAAGTTCTTGTTTTAATTTCATAAAAAATCTTGCTAAAAGAAACCTTCCGGTATTGTAATACAATTTCCTTGACATACAAGACATCTTTACATATCAGCTCAACCACTGAAAGCAAGTTCTTATCAATTCCATTACATCCGTTATGGCAGCCCCTCGTTTGACAAGCTCCTTTGAATCATGGTAAGGCTCGACAATCAATTCACAGTGGAGGTCCCATGAAATCAGTATTTGTTGTTTTTGCAGGATTCCTATTTTTGGCAGGTCAGGCACTCGGGGCCGAGGATACGGCCCTCCAGAGCCAGAAGGATAAAGTGAGCTACACGATCGGCGTCTTTTCGGGAAAAAACATGAAGAGGCAATTCATTGACATCGATCCGGATATTATGGTGAAGGGCATCAAAGACGGTCTTTCCGGAGGCAGGACGCGGCTGACGGACCAGGAGATGCAGGAGGTGATGGCGGCTTTCCAGAAGGACATGGTAGCCAGGAAGCCTGAAATCCGCAAAGCCATTGCAGAGAAAAACAAGAAGGAGGGTGAGACCTTTCTGGCCGAGAACCAGAAAAAGGAGGGGGTCAAGACCCTGCCGAGCGGTTTACAATACAAGGTCATCCAGGAAGGCACGGGCAAGAACCCGAAGGCAGGGGACGTGGTTGTCGTCCACTACCGGGGTGCCCGGATCGACGGAACCGAGTTCGACAGTTCATACAAGCGTAACGAACCGACCAATTTCACGTTGGAGCAAGGGGGGCAAATCACCAAAGGCTGGATGGATGCGCTCTTGATGATGAAAGAGGGTGCGAAATGGCAGATTTTCATCCCTTCGGATCTGGCCTATGGCGAAAACGGCGCCGGTCCCATAGAGCCGAATGCCACGCTGATCTTCGATACGGAATTGATTGCAATATATAAGGCTCTTGCCAACCCGTCACAGGCAACGCAACCGGGGGCCAAATCGTCCAGGCCGGCTGAAAAACCTTCCAAACCCGCGGCAAAACCTTCGAAGCCGGCAGCGGGTAAGTAGTCCAGCATAACGGCCACACTGGGGTCGATGGGTAAGCCCTTTCAGCTCAACCACTGGAAGCAAGTGCTGATCAATAAAACATTCCGCGCTAAGTGGATATCCAAGCTCCCGGCTTAGCCGGGTTACGAAGGAGGGACGGTATCATGTCAAAAAAATCGGCCCTTTTGGTTGCATTGGCCGTTATAGCGCTAATGGTAAACGGTTGCGGCGGCAAGGAACAGGCGCCCTCAAAAAGGGAAGTCAAAAACGCCTTTAAGCTGGCCTCCATGACACCGATGGATCACACCTACAATCAGGGGGCGACACGGTTTGCTCAGTTGGTCAAAGAGAGGAGCAAGGAGCGGATCGAGATCACCCTTTATCCCGATGGGCAGTTGGCCAAGGGAGAGCGGGAGCTTTTGGAGGCGGTCCAACAGGGAAGCATTGATTTTTATGTCGGCTCAACGGGCCCTGTCAGCGGCTTCAGCCCCTCCATGGGCATTCTGGATCTGCCGTTTCTCTTCGGGGATTACGCCCATGTGGATAAGGTCCTGGACGGCCCTCTCGGACGCCAACTCCTCGATGATCTGGATCAGGCCAACCTCAAGGGATTGGCCTTCTGGGAAAACGGCTTCCGCAACCTGACCAATTCGAAGAGGGTTGTCAAATTACCGGCCGACGCCAAGGGGCTGAAGATCCGTACCATGGAAA
>JBAZGB010000155.1:2879-3225 GCA_041653135.1 Eubacteriales bacterium
CCCATCGCGGTGATTTGCTCATCCAAGTTCCATGAGGTCCAGAAATATCTTTCCCTGACCCAGCATGTCTATTCCCCGGCCCTGATTGTCATCAGCCCCAAGATCTGGCAGACTCTGAGCAAGGAAGACCAGGCTATGCTCCTGAAGACGGCGCGGGAAGTGGCCCCTTACCAGCGCCAATTAGGGAGGGATAATGAAGAAAAGCAAATCAACGATTTGGAAGCCAAGGGCATGACGGTGACCAGAAAGATCAACAAGGCGGCCTGGTACAAGGTCATGGAACCGGCGATGGGCGAGTTTATCCAGTCCTTCGGCAAAGACAAAGTAGGGGCGATCATCAATACAA
>JBAZGB010000156.1:0-3208 GCA_041653135.1 Eubacteriales bacterium
CCTTGTTTGCCCTTTGTCGCCCTTGTTCCTCTGACATTTTTCACCTTTTTGTGCTGCCATGGAATCGTGGAAGCACTTCCAGATACCGAAAAAATTCGGAAAGAAGTCATGTCGGCCACCCAGCGCGAAGTCGAGCGCGTTTGTGGTGAGGGTGGCAAGAAGATCATTCGGGAGCTGGCCTTGATCGCATTCGCCAACATGGCGGATTTCGTCGACGTCAAGGAGGGGGTTGTCTATGCGAAATCATTAAAGGATCTCAAGCGCGGCCGCAGTCGGATAATCAGGAAAATCAAAGAGAAACGCACCTTTCGCCGTGATCCCCAAAACGCGAAGAACCAAGTCATCGAGTCCACTTTTGAATTTGAACTCCATCCCAAAATCGAAGCCCTGCGCGAGCTGGACCTGCTCGGCGGATACAGGGCTGCCGAGAAGCGCGAACTCACTGGGCCCGATGGTGGCCCCATCGATGTGGCGCTGAGGAAAGCCGCCGCACAAGACCTTTTGAACGAGGTAGACGGTGCAACAAGGGGTGTGCCAGGCCGTAGAGAGCAACCCGCTCAGGGATAAGTGGTACAGGCTCAATAACCTGTATCACATCACCGACGAGACGGGCAAAGACGTTCTGTTCCGCATGAACGCGGTACAGGAGCGCCTCTTCGAGGAAATGTGGTTTAGGAACAACATCCTGAAATCACGCCAGCACGGCATCACGACCGAGATCGACCTCTACATTCTCGACGAGGTTATTTTCAATTCCAACATCGAAGCCGGGATCATCGCGCATCGCCGGGAGGACGCAGAGAAGATCTTCCGGCGCAAGATTTCCTACCCATACAACCACCTGCCGGCGTGGATCCTCGACGAGCGCAAGGCGATCACCGATTCAAAGTCCGAGCTGGCGCTCTCGAACGGATCATCGGTTTTCGTCTCCGTTTCAATGCGATCCGGAACAGTCCAGTATCTTCACATCTCCGAGTTTGGCTACATCTGCCAGAAGTTCCCCGATCGAGCCCAGGAGATCGTTACCGGCGCCATCGAGGCCCTTCATGCCGGCCAGATCCTGTGGATCGAATCGACGGCCGCCGGCAAGGAGGGGAAGCACTACGAGTATTGCAAGATCGACCAGGACATCGCCAAGTCCGGGCGGAAGCTCACGAAGCTGGACCGGAAGTTCCACTTCTTCGCCTGGTGGCAGGATGCGCGGAACGTCCTCGAGGACTCCATCCCCATCAACCAGAAGATGCAGGACTATTTCAAGGAGCTCAAGGACAAGCACGGCATAGAGCTGACCCTCGAACAGAAATGGTGGTACACGAAGAAGAAGTCCGACCTGGGCGACGACATCAAGAAAGAGCATCCATCCACGCCGGAAGAAGCGTTCGAGGCCAGCGTCGAGGGCGCCTACTTCGCTACCCAGTTCGCCAAAATCCGAGAAGACAAAAGGATCTGCAAGGTTCCCATCGTCGACGGGGTGCTGGTCGATACGTGGTGGGATCTCGGCCTTAACGACCTCATGGCCATCTGGTTCACTCAGACGGTCGGCCGGGAAATCCATCTTGTCGATTACATGGAGGATTCCGGAGAGGGGTTCTCATACTACGCAGCGCGCCTGGAAGAAAAGAAGCAGACCCGGAAACTCATGTACGGCCGGTTCGTCGCCCCTCATGACATCGGGGTCATGGAGCTGGGCCCGGGCAAAACCAGGTGGGAGTCTGCCGCTCTTCTCGGCCTCAAATTCGTTCACCTGCCGAGGGTGGCGCGGAAGATGGACAGCATCGAGGCTGCCCGCAAGGTGCTGTCGATCTGCTGGTTCGACGAAGAGATGTGTGACAAGGGGATCGCCCGCCTCGAGAACTACCGCAAGCAATGGGACGACCACCTTGGCGTATGGAAGAACGAGCCGCTGCACGATGAGAACTCGAACGGCGCCGATGCCTTCCAGACCCTGGCCATGGGGCATGACTTCAGTTTTTACCAGCCGCGGCAGTCCGCCAAGCCCGTCCAGAAGGTGAGGTACGCATGGTGAGCGAATCAAAGACCTTGCGGATGGAAGCGGAGCGGATCGAGTGGCGGCGTAAGGTTTTGGGGACGCCGGGCGGTCCGGCTTTCCTGTCTCAGTTCGTCGGCAAGCGGGAAAAGGACATCGGCCCGCACTTGCTTTCATTTCCGCTCGAAGAGGCTGAGGCATGCAGCAAGCCCTGACCACAAATAGCGTTTCCGACGCCCAGCGCAAGGCCATGGTCCCGGTCATGATGCCGCAGAAGACCTACGCCGACCGCCCGCTGATCCGCCGCCTGCAGAACGAGGACATCGAGAAGCAGGCCCTGGCGACCGCGGAGGCCACCGTCGAGGCCCGCCAGAATCAGCCCGTCATGTCGGCGCTCGCCAGCCATATCCGCAGCGCGTTTACCGCCGCCGTCTCCGCCCGTCAGACCGTGACCGAGCGCATGCTCAAGTGCCTGCGCCAGCGCGAGGGCGTCTACGAGGCGGACGTCAAGGCGCTGATCGAGCAGCAGGGCGGGACCGAGCTCTACATGATGATCACCGATGTCAAGTGCCGGGCGCTGGAGTCCTGGCTCAAGGACATCATGCTGCCGTCCGGCGAGCGACCCTACGCGATCGACCCGACGCCCGTCCCGGACATCCCTCCGCAGATGCTCAACAAGGCCCGCATCGCGTTCATGCGCGATTTCGTTACCCGGATCGCCCTCCAGGCCGGCGTCATGCCCGAGCAGGTGACACCGCAGATGATCGACCCGGACGAGCTCCGGGAAGCGGGCGAGGCGTTCCGCGGGGAATTGCTCGTCAAGATCGTGGAGAGGGCGCGCAAAGACGCGAAAGACCTTGAGGACAACGTAGACGACGAGCTCCGGGAAGGCGGCTGGTACGACGCCCTCTCCGACTTGATCGAGGACTTCTCCACCTATCCGACCGCGTTCGCCGAGGGGCCCGTCTACCGTAAGCGCAAGAGCATGGAGTGGGTGCCGGTTCAGAACTCGGCGATGTCCACCCTCACGGTGGTCGACAAGATCGTCAAGGAGTACGACCGGCTTGACGCATTCGACGTCTACCCGGCGCCCGGGGCGAAGACCATCCAGGACGGCGACCTGTGCGTCCGCAAGCGGTTCAGCCGGCGCGACCTGGAGGCCCTCAAGGGCGTCGACGGGTACGACGAGCCGACGATCAACGAGGTCCTGAAGCGGTACGT
>JBAZGB010000157.1:0-3179 GCA_041653135.1 Eubacteriales bacterium
AACTCAGCGGCACGTAACACCTTCCGCACGCATATCACTTCCTTTTGCCTTGCAAAATGATCCGCAGCCTGCGCAACTTACAGTTAACACGCTTGCCCCTTTCATTACCCACCAGTCCTTCAGGCCGCAAACCGGACAGGCGCCTTTTGGAGCGATGTAAAGAGCCTCCAGGGTTACAAGCGGGTGGGTTAGCATTGGGGTGTTAAGGTTCCCGTGGTCTACGTACAGCACCCCACCGCATTCATAGGACTTCTTTTTTATCGCCCGGCGGAGGATGTAAGCCAGGCCACGCATATACTCAGTATGTCTGATCTCGCTCCTGGCGTATTTTTGGGATAAATCGGTAAGAATAACTGCCGGGTGGCGGAATAGTTTTGGCAATGGAATCAGTCCTTTTTCATTTAATAGCTCTTGACTCTCCCAACCAAGCCAGGAACCGCGGCCTCGGGATAATATATTTGCCGCCTATTTTTTCGGATGGAAACTTCTTGCTCTTAAAAAGCCGGTATATTTGGTTTATCTGACTATTAGGCAGCCCAAGGGCAATTAGTACATCCTTTGGGGTAAGAATTAAAGGAAGGCTGTTATAATCAGGTGTTGTTTTTTCTTTGGTCATCTAAATCACGGCTTTCCTTATGGATAAAATTATATTTTTTCAGAAGGCGAATATTTTAAACTGAAGGTCCTATTATTTCCCTTGCTATCGGTGAAGGGTATTTCCGAAGGGTAACCTTGATTTTTAATCCAGCAGTCAACTTTCTCAATAACACTCTTTGTGTACTGGTTAGCTGTACCCGAATGCCCGTTTCTTTCAAACGTGACAATCTCTTTTTCATCGGGAGAAATATCCAACCGCGATACTATGGCGCCTACCGCTTGCCCATGAGGTTTACCGGCAGCAGAATAGAGACCCACGGCTTTAGCAATAGTTGTAAGGTCAAAAATTGCTTTTTCAGCTTTTAGCTCCTCAATCGGTAAGTCCAGGCCGCCTTTACGGTATATCTGCCTGAGAGCTAAAGCCCTGTATTGTGGTTTCAAACCTGCTTCTTCCAGGATTGGAAGAATGATTTTTGCTGCTTCATTCAAAGTTGACAGACTTTCAATCTCATCGGCTTTCTTGCGAAGCATTTCGGGATTGGCTTGATTTGTGATGTAGGCGCCGGCCTTCCTTATCTCAGGTAGTACCTCATGGGTAATCCAGCGTTTAAATTGTTTTGCCTCAGGTTTACGGCTTCCAAGAATTAAAGAGTAAAGCCCTGGTTCATTAACCGTAAGCATTTCTTGGTTTCCACCGGGGGTAAGAATTGAATTCGTATCCTTTTCATCGTCATCTAGCCTACTTACAGCCTTGGACGTGTCACCAAGTTCTAAAATATCGCACACGTCTTTTGCAATCCACCAGGGTTCATCCTCTTTAATAACAGTTCTGACCGGCAGTTCGTTATAATTAAAAATTTGCAGTTTATTCATGTTCTCGGGCCTCCTTTTTCAATTGACCGGTTGATCCGGTCGTGGTAACATGTTGTTAGGAAATTTTCTTAGGGCCGCTTTGCGAGAGCGGCTTTTTCTTTTTACCAATCTTAATTAGTTACATTCAATTCGAGGATTTGAGCAATTTTCTCTTTTTGTTTAGTGCCAGGTCTATTCCCCTTGATGATGTCATAAAGATACGCCGGAGATATCCCCATATCTTCTGCCAGCTTTTTAACCGTTAATCCCTTGTCTATTAGAGCTTTTCTAACTATCTTTTCAAAGTCAGACATTTTTCCATGGCCTCCTTTCTAATCTGTGTAAAAATTCAGCTATAATAGTTGACAATTATTAGCCTATAGTCTAAGGTATAGATATATTTAATACACCCCGTTGGGCTGACGCGGATGTTGAGAAAACGATGTCTTTTTAAATAATTTAGCTTACAGTCTAAGCTTATAGCCTGTAGTCTAAATTGTCAATGCTTTTTTTAAAATAATTTAGACTGGAGGCTATTTCTATGAATCTGTTTCATCGGATAAAGGCGTTGTGTGATGAGAAAGATGTATCGATGTCTAGACTTGAGCAGGACACCAGCTTAGCTAACGGCAGCATTAGAAAATGGGAAAAAGCAATTCCCTCGGCAGATAGACTGCAAAAAGTAGCAGAATATTTTAATGTATCGATGGATTACCTCCTAGGCAAAACCGCATTCAAAAAGCCCACAGAACTGTTTGAACATTGGAGTGGACATAACAACCCGTATTTTGAATCGCTGTTTGATTTCGGGGGACTTCTGAAGGAAGTGAGAGAGGCGCAAGGTATTTCACAAAAGGAAGTAAGCGAAGCATTAAATATAACAGAATCAGATGTTGATGATATAGAAGAAGGGATTTTACCCCTTAATTATGAATGGGCTGAAAAATACGCAAACTTTTTAGGTACATCAGTAATGCAGGTTTTTATTGACAACGGTATGTGTGATTCACTAGACGATATTCCCCTGGAGTTATTACATCATTACCAAGAGCAAGGCATGTCTGAAACTGAAATGGCTATAGCTTATACAAAAATCAAAAGAGCAGTAGAAGAAGACGCAGTGAAAGAAGGCACTCCCGAATTAAAACCCAACGCAGACAATAAAAAGCCACTAAAAGAATTCAAATTTGAAACCTACCCTGTGAGTAAGCGGGTTAAAGTTCCAATTATAGGCACTGTCACGGCAGGACCTAATGGAATTGCTTATGAAGATTATCAGGGGGAGGAATGGGTTGACACCAGTCTTATAAACAGTGCTGACCTTTTCTATTTGAGAATAAAAGGGGATTCAATGACAGGTGATGGAATTCTTCCGGGTGATTTAGCCCTTGTCCAAGAAACGCCTGAAGTAAGATACGGCGCCTTGGGTGTCGCTATTATAAACGGTGAGGAGGGAACCCTTAAGCGGGTTTATCAAAACGATGACAGTATTATTCTTCAATCGTCAAATCCAAAATATCCGCCTAGAGTTTTTAAAAAAGAAGAGATGGGTGAAGTGCGGATCATAGGAGCGGTAAGAATGATTGTGCGTAATTGCTATTAAAGAAGTGAGGTGATTGTCAATGCCCAAAAAAGAGAAGAAATCGCGACGGGGAAGGAATGAAGGCTCAATCCGCTGGATTGAGGAGAAAGGATTGTATCAGGCCAGATACCCTATAGGCATTGATGAA
>JBAZGB010000158.1:0-3175 GCA_041653135.1 Eubacteriales bacterium
ATGCAATAAAAAATACTACGTGTCCAGTCCCATTAATCAAATTTTTAAGTCAAACTACAAATTATTAGGAAAACGTAGGAAGCAGCAGGGTTATGGGGTTAAAGCGGGTTCACTGAATACTTACGATAATTATTTAGTTAAACATTAGATTTCTCCCTATTTTTCTCCCTATATATTTAGTTGGAATTTTCCATTATTCAGGTGCATTATTAAAAATATTTTTGCAATGGTATAATCATTGATGAACCTATTTTATAAGCATTTATGTTAAAATAGGGAAAACAGGTAACCTCATGAATTGTAAAATACTTAAAAGATGCTATTGGGTAAAGAACAGGGTAATGTCTTAAAAACATCACCCTGATTAGATTATAAAACTACCTTTATTTACTTATCCACGGTTTTCCCACCGGTAAGATATCCTTCCCCCACAGATCCAGGAAAATATTATGAGCCATAACGTACCAGGCTACCAGAGCGCAGATTATTAAATCCCAACCGGCGACCTTAGTCCAAAGATCTTTCGACTGTGTAAAGTGCGCCAAATCAAGAAAAACAAAGCCGGCTAAAAGAAATAAGAACACGAAGGCCAACATGCTGTTGGTTCTCATTGAACCAATCCACATGATAATGGTGTAGATCGTCCACATAAACAAAAACCAGCCCACATCAGCTGTGGAAGCCTTGTATATTCCGTAGAAGTTGCCTATATAAATAAAGCCCAGGCTGATCCAGAATGCGCCGTACGATGAGAACGCGCAATAGCCGAAGTTATTTCCTGTTTTATGCTCTTGAAAGCCTGCGATCATCTGCATTATGCCACCGAAAATCAACCCTACCCAAACCACCGGTCCAACACCGCACCAGCCCAGGTTGTGAAACTGGAGCAATAAAGTTGTTCCGCCGAAGCCGGCCAGACCGACAACAGCAGGATTTCCTAATTTTTCTGCCATAAAATTTGACTCCTTCCTGTTTTAAATAATTAAATGTTTACACTTTTAATAGCTTCTCTTATCTCATCTACGGAGGCGCCTTCTTCAATTGTAGATATATCACCTACATCCTTGCCCATAAGAAGAGCCTTTATTACCCGGCGCATGATTTTTCCGCTTCTTGTCTTGGGTAAGGCAGTAATGAATTGTACGCTTCCAATAACTACAATGGGACCCATTGTTTTGCGCACATGAGCGATCAGTTCTTTTTTTAATTCTTCTGACGGCGTATAGCCCTGTCTTAGCACGACAAAAGCGCTGGCTACCTCGCCTCTTAGCTCCTCAGGGACGCCGGCAACACCGGCTTCTACTACTGCCGGGTGTGATATTAAAGCGCTTTCAATTTCTATTGTACCTATGCGATGAGCGGCTATTTTGATAACTTCATCAGAGCGTCCGGCAAACCAGATATAGCCATCCTCGTCTAAATGCGCAGCGTCACCTAAATAATAGGATTTCATTGTGCCTGGGGTTTTCTCCCAATATTCGTTTTTATATCTTTCCGGTTCTTCCCATAAAGTCGAAACAAGTCCCGGGAAAGGCTTTTTTAGTAAGACAATACCTTTTTCTCCATAACCTAAAGGTTGACCGTCTTTTTCGTTGACAACATCGGCATCTATTCCGGGCACCGGTATACCAGCGGAACCGGGTTTAATAGGTATCATCCCCAGGCCATAAGGATTGGCAAATACCGGGCCGGAAGTTTCTGTCTGCCACATATGGTCGATAACAGGTATTTTATCTTCAAAAACTTCTTTTTGTAGCCATTCCCAGGCAGGCGGGTTCAACACCTCGCCGGCGCAAAAGATTCTTTTTATGGAACTGAGATCATGTTTACGAGCCTGCTCTGCTCCAATTCTCATAAGGGCCCTTACGCCGGTTGGCGATAACCATAAGGCTGTAGCCTTGTTGCGGGCGGCAATCTCCCACCACATATCCTGCCGGGGATAGTCGGGTGTACCGTCAAATATAACGTTTGTGCAACCGCATAGCAGTGGCCCGTATACATTATAGCTATGTCCCACGATCCAGCCGATGTCTGAAGTGCAGAACCAAATGTCATCTTCTTTCAAGCCATAAATCCATTTCGCCATGCAATAAACCCAAACCTGATATCCGCCATGTTTATGCACAGTCACCTTTGGTTTAGCCGTTGTTCCGGAAGTGGGCAGTAAGAACAGAGGTTCATTGGCTTCCATGAGCTCTACTTCTGCTTCTATTCCTTCCCCGAGGGCTAGAAATTGATCCCATGTCATGTCTCTATTTTTTTTCATGGGAGCTTCATCCTGGCCTTCAGTTTTTAAAACAATTACCTTCTCAACAATGCCCGGGCATTTATCAAGAGCGTCGTCTATAATTGTCTTGAGTTCAACGGGTTTACCACGGCGCAAGGCTCCATCCTGAGCGAACATAAACCTGGCGCCGGTAATTTCAATGCGATCGGCTACAGCACCGGCTGAAAAACCGGCAAAAATAGCCACATGAATTGCACCGATCCGTGCGCAAGCGAGTAAAGTGACCACCGATTCAATTCCCATAGGCATATAAACAGCCACCCGGTCTCCTTTTTTAACCCCTAGACCTTTTAGCGCTGCCGCATATTTTTTAACCAGATCGAGCAGTTGGGCATATGTCACTACGCGCACCTGCCCTGTCTCTCCTGATTCAGCTACGATAGCGGCTCTACCGCCTCTTCCAGTTTTTACATTGTAATCTACGCAATTATAGCTAATATTTATAAGGCCACCAGAAAACCATTCAAAAGTCGGGTAATCGCTTTTAAATACTATGTCCCACTTTTTGAACCAATGAATATCCGGGGCAGCATTATTGACCGCTTCTTCCCAGAAACCATCAGGGTCATTTTTAGACCAGTCTAAAAAACTTTTAACGTAAGGGGGGATCATGTTATTTACTTTGTTCAAAATATCAAACCTCCATTTTTTATATAGTTTGCAGACTTCTTTTTCTTCTATTATTGGCTGTAATGTATATCTTATTGATTAATCCTTCCTAATATATTTAGTTAAAGTTTGGCGTAAATATTTTCCATCACCAGACGTAGCAAGGCATTCAGGGTTTTCCCTAATGTGATTTAGGGACTACATCAGGGTTTCGGCCTTTTTCAAGACTTTTTTATACCATTTTGCTTCACCAATGTATTCGCATTCTAACGCTTTTAT
>JBAZGB010000159.1:0-3135 GCA_041653135.1 Eubacteriales bacterium
CATGGTAAACCCCATCCGGAGCAAGACCAAATAGGAGAACGTTTAAGGGCGGCCCGCCTGATGTTCTCGGGTAGTGTCGCTAGAGGCGGCAGGCAACTGCCGTCCCAGATGAATGATCATCGCCGCGTCCAGGGTAACCGAAACGCGGAACAGAACTCGGCTTACGATCTTCTCCTGTGCCTGTTTAATAATTGCTATAAACCGATTCCTCTTTTCTTTGCTTCTTTATAAAGCCTCCAGATGCAAAGACCGATCGCCAGCATGAAGGAGCTCAACATGAAATTCGGTGTTGTGCCAAGGATTTCATCCACGAGATAACCGAGGTACAGGAACAGGAAAGAGGAAACAACCATGGCCAGTCCCCAGGCAGATAATACCAGAATACCATTTAACTGGCTGAACTGCTTACTGCTTACCAGGGGTTTCCCTGTTGGCATGATCGTTCCATTTTCTTGATCCTTGCCAGTGTCTTTTGTCATGTTTCAATCTGTTTCTAAATTTGAATGTAAAGTATAAGTCTTTTCAGCAAGTCTAACCCCGGTTCTGTAAAGATCACGACCAGGATGAAAAAGAGGATAAATACAATAATGAGTTCAAAATTCCGGACTTTTGGGTACTTTCTTTTTACGAAGACAAGGAGAAAAACACCGGCAATTAATATAACCAAATGCAAGTAAGGAAACAGGTTCGCAACAAATTCCATTTTGCTCTCCTTTGAGATAAAATATCAATTATCATTAAGAAAAAACTTATAGTTGTCAAGGTAAATAAAAAAAGGGCCGAATCGAAATTCGGCCCTTTTTTACGTTGGTTAAACTTGGTTATTTATCGTCTTCATCATCATCGTTGAACACTGATAAATCACCTTCGGAACCCTCAGGAATTTCAGATTTCAAGGAACGTGAAATTCCACGAACCAGTATCAGCATAATGAAGAACAGAATAATCATGGAAAAAATCAGGACCAGAATAACGGTTGCAGTCCACGCTTTCGATTCCTTCTCGATGCTTTTCGATACCTTTGCTGCTTCCTCGTTGTATTTTTCAACTTCCAGTCCCAGACCTATCCAGCCAAAGCCTGTAGGTTCGGGAAGGTTTGACGCATAAAATTTAATCGGCGCATAGGCGACAAACTTAGTTAACCCACCGTACTTATATGTTACAATACCTGTTTTACCGGAGGCTGCGTCTTTCGCGATGGTAAATAAATTAGGATCCAAAAATCCCATCTGGAACATGTTCAACGCTTCCGCACCTTTTTGGGCCAGCTCCTTTGCGTTCTGAGCAGCAAGAGTCGCAACGTCCGTTCCATCGCTGTTGAGACCGACGATGTGATAATCAGCAGGATGGGAAATGACGTACCCGCGATAATCAACCATATAAGCATAATTACCGGTAGACGGATCTGTTTCAAATACCCTTTCCGCCTGAGTTGGGACCAGCTGGTCGGTTAACTGGGCCAGATGGCGATAGTCCAGGGACATTACAATGATGCCCGCGAAGCCTTCCTGGTTAAATATCGGTGTGGCAAAGCGGATGATTCCGTTAAATCTTTCGCCTTTGTCAAACGCCGCTTTGTTTACATACCATCCGGTCACCGGAGAGACATAGATTTCGCCTTTATTCAGATTTCTTGTTTTGGCAAAATATTCCTCTCTTTTATAGGTTGTGTTGGCCGGATCACTGACATTGACAAGTTGTGCGGCGGGCACAACCTTATTCCCTGCAATTTTAATCTGTTCATTGCCGTTTTTGTCAATCAGGGCCAGTTCTTTGTATATCGGAACCAATGCCTGCTGAACTTTACCGTCTGCTTTGATCCAGAGCGGTTTTTTATTTTCGTCAATAAATTGTTTGTATACAACATCGGTAGCTGGAATGATAGTTGCAACCTGTAAATCTTTCTTGCATTCCATGAGGAAACTCGCGACCTGGTTTGCTGTATTTTGGGCTCTCGCCTTTATATCTTCCTGAGATTTAACATCGAGAACATTAACGGTCCTCTCTTTTATAGTAACCCCTAATTTGAACATTCCGTTAGCGATTAAAAACGCCATCAGTGATAAGGGGATTACGATAAGCAGGAAGAATACACCTGCGATAGGTAAAGACTTCTTATCCTTTTTAGTTTCTGGCATTATAAGTTCCCCCTAACCTTTCTTGGTTTAATAGTTAATTTGTTTAAGCATTAACCCAAAAAGAAAGCCTTGAAGGGGTTGGCATATAATAAGATCAGAGCAATAACCAGAGCGTAAATGGCGATAGATTCGGCCATGGCCATACCGACGAGCATAACCATCATAATCTTGCCCTGTACGCCGGGGTTTCTTCCGACTGCCTGGCAAGCGCCGTTTGCGGCATTACCAATGCCGGCGCCCGCGCCGATTGCACCCAGACCAATGGCCAGACCGGCCCCGATCATTGCGCCCACAGCAAAAATGACTTTAATGTAAGATTCGCCGCCAACCGGAATAGCATCCGCCGCGAACGCGAACTGGCTAGTTAACAGCAAAGCTGCTGCCGATGTGAAAACCGTTAAAAATGTTTTTCCATATTTATGTGACATTATCTGTCTCCTTTCCTGACATGAAATTTATTTTTTTATTCCAAAATGCATAGCATATTTTCTGTGCCGCGCAAAGAGGAATTAATCCCCATGTCGATAGCCTCGACATATTGCACAAGATATGCCATGACTTGAATATGCAAGACTTTTTTTCAAAAATTGAAATTACGCAACCGGGAAATGAAAAAAATTACTGTCTAATTTTATTAAGATGACTGTGGTTCATTTTTTTTAAAAAATATAAGAAGGGGGTGGTAAAGCTCCGTGAGTCATTTTGTCTTGGAAGCGATTTGCCGTAAAAGTTAAGCATCGATTTAATGTTTTGTTCAATCGCCTGTCATAAAACATTCAATAAAGCAGTTCGGGACAAAAAGCATCCTGCTGATTAATTTTTGCGGAAAACGGTTTTTTATATTTCAGTTGAAATTTTGAGGCAATGTCGTTACGATTAAATAAGATTTCGCAATAAAGATTTAAACTATCTTGAAAATATAACGTAAAGGATTGCCATGCAGGAAATTTTAACCGCTCTAACCTATCCGATCGTCTGGCTGATTTGTGGATACCTT
>JBAZGB010000160.1:0-3039 GCA_041653135.1 Eubacteriales bacterium
TTTTATGTGATTTGATGCAAGAAATTTCTTGCACGGGTTCGGTTCTGAACAGTGGCGCGGGATAGTTAATGGAGAATTATTCTTGTTGATCATGAAAATGCTGAATGCGTGCAAGATTCAGGTTATAACTTAAAAAGCAAAAAGGATCTTGCTAAATACCTGGCCGGGATCACTGAGTCAGAACTCAACGATTAGTTATTTTACCATGCAAGGAGGTATATAAAATGGAAGCCAATAAAATGGTCAGCTTAAAAGATGCGGTATCCGTCATTCAGGATGGTGATATCGTTTTTTTCGGGGGCATCGTTGACGGCCGGCGTCCGGTGGCCGCTATGCGCGAACTGGCAAGACAGCAGAAGAAAAACCTGATAACTTTATCGTTTCTCTCCGTTGAAGATTTTTTAGTAGGGGCGGGCTGCATTAAAGGAATCAGAGGGTGTTATACTCACCTGGGCATTTTTGGCAAAGTTCCCTGCTTGCATCGCGCTTTAGCCAAGAATGAACTGGTAGTTGATGAGTTTGGCCACATCGATTGCCAGCTGCAGCTTATGGCGCCGGCGCTGGGCCTTCCGTATGTAGCGTCTCCTTATTGCATAGGGTCGGATATTATTAATCCCAACTATGATTTTAGTGAGAAATTAAGAGCCCTGGCCCGTGAACCGGAGAGAATAGGTGCCCAAAAATATATCTTTACTGAAAATCCCTTCTCCCCAGAGCATGAAACGGTAGTTCTGGTTCCCGCCCTGAGACCGAATGTGGCCATTATTCATGCGGGAAAAATCGGCCACGAAGGAACGGTGCGAATTGAAGGAACGCAAGGCTTGGATATTTATGCCGCTTTTGCCGCCGACAGGGTGATTGTTACGGCCGAAGAAATCGTACCCGAATCTTATTTGAGGAGAGACCCCAATCGCAACAATATTCCCACCACGCAAGTGGATATGATCGTTCACGTTCCCTGGGGGGCGCACCCCACGGCGCTGCCCGGTTATTATGATATGGATATGGAAGCCCTGTTTATCTATCAGAAGGCTGCCCGAACCGAAGAAGACTTTGCCAAATGGTCTGACGAATGGATCTATAGCCTCTCCGATAATAATGCGTACCTCGAAAAAATCGGAGCCGCCAAAATGATGCAGCTTAAAGCGGTGGAGCCTTATGGATTCAAGCCGCGCACCAGCGTTGAACAATTAGGTTAAAAGGGGGGTATGACAATGTCTGAAAACTTACAGATTTCAGCTCAGGAAAAAATGGTAATCTATGCTGCCAGGCAACTGAAGCCTTTTGACAACAAACAGGCCTTGATCGGAATAGGCCTTCCGGTTTTAGCGTCGCAGGTGGCTAAATATCTGTGGTGCGGCGGGTTAAAAAGCATCATTGAAAATGGGTCGTTCGACGCTATAATAGCAGAAATACCTTTTTCGCTCTTTGGCGGACGCATAAGTTACGGGTGTTCCGCCCAGCTTGACAACGGTTTTGCCTTATCCGGCGCTAAACGCGGCCGGGTCGAAATCGGTTTTCTGGGGGCAGCGCAGGTGGACAAATACGGGAATATCAATACTACCCAGATCGGGCCCATCGATAATCCCAAATTCCGGATTGCGGGCAGCGGCGGTGCCGTGGATATCGGCTGTTATTGCGCCCATACCTTTATAGTCTGCGCTCAGAGCAAACGTACTTTTGTCAATCAAGTGGATTATGTAACGACTCCGGGTTGGGTGGCTCCGGATAACACCAAAGCTGGACGCGCCTGGGTTCCCCGGGAAACGCTGAGACTTACCGGAGGACCTGCCGCTATCATTACCAATCTGGGCATAATGAAGTTTGACGAGAAAACCAAAGAAGCCTACCTTGACGAATACTATCCCGGGGTTACCATCGAACAGATTCTGGACAACACGGGGTTTGACCTGGATGTGTCAAGGGCCAGGGAGGCTGATGGGATTACCGGGGAAGAATTGACTGTATTACGCACCAAAGTCGATCCTTTGAACATTTACAAAACCAGATAGCGGTCGTATCATGCCTTTGCTGGAGAGGAGCAGTTGATTATGAGTGAAGTATTAGTTGAAACCAGAGGCGCCGTCTACACAGTAATTATTAACCGGCCGGAAATGAAAAACTGCGTTAATCGCAAAACAGCCGACCAGATGGCGGACGCTTTCCGGGCTTTCGACAACGATCCCAATTATGCGGTGGCCGTACTATTCGGCACCGGAGGAACTTTTTGCGCGGGAGCTGATTTAAAAGACGCCGTTCATGTTGGTGATCCTAATGGCCCTGCCAATAGGATGGATAAAGACATGAGCAAAGACGGACCGATGGGGCCTACGCGGATGCAGCTTTCCAAACCGGTTATTGCCGCTGTTTCGGGATATGCGGTCGCCGGCGGGATGGAACTGGCCTTATGGTGCGATATGCGCGTAATGGAGAAGGATTCCATATTCGGGGTATTTTGCCGTAGATTCGGAGTGCCTCTGATTGACGGCGGAACCCAGCGTCTGCCGCGTTTGATCGGCATGAGCCGGGCCATGGATCTAATCCTGACCGGCCGGCCGGTTGCCGCCGACGAGGCTTTGCAAATGGGACTTGCCAACCGGGTGGTGGAAACCGGTACGGCGCGGGAGGAAGCGGAAAAGCTTGCTGAACAAATAGCCGCTTTCCCGCGTCAATGTATGCTAAGCGACCGGCAGTCTGTTTATGAAGGTTTTGACATGAATTTCAAAGATGCCATGGAACAAGAATTCCTTAAAGGATATGATATCGTTATGGTAAGTGGCGAGACCGTTAAAGGCGCTTCCAAGTTTACGGAAGGTGCAGGCAGGCACGGCAAATTCTAAGCGTTAAAATATATGGCGCTGCCTATAAAAGATCAGAATAATTGGCGGTAATGGCCGTTAACAGGGAGACGGGGCGGCTGACGAATTGATAAGAACTTCTTTTTTGTGGCGTGAAGTATATTTAGCGGTTTCTTGTATGTCAAGAAGATATAGGCCACAAGATATAGGAGATGGATGAGCTGACCGGAACGGCGCTGCA
>JBAZGB010000161.1:0-3033 GCA_041653135.1 Eubacteriales bacterium
ACTGTCAGCCTGGGCAAGATCTCCGGGAAGTACCCGACTTGTATAAGTTAACCCTTGTTGATGCTAAGGTCTGGGTGTCCCGGGCAGGGCTGAAAATAAGCGAACCGGTTCAAGAAGGGTATAATGATGATGTCACGGAAGGCTGCATATATCAGCAGGATCCGGCCGCCGGCACAAAAAAACCTGCCGGGAGCTATGTCACGGTTTATATCTCGATTGGTAAAAATTTAACTAAAACACAGGTTCCCAGCCTTATTGGCCTGACTATAGAAAAGGCCAGGGAGGAGCTGAACAAAAAGAATCTGAAACTGGATGAAAAATTTCAATGGGCAAGCTTTAACAGCACAGACTATCTTTCCGGCCAGATCATATCGCAGGAACCTGAATCAGGCAGCGATGTGGAGGAAAATACTGCCGTCAAGGTTGTCTTAAGCAGGGGACCCGGCCCTTCGCCTATTGATGTTAAAGTAAAGATACCGGTTCCGGATGATGGACAAAATCACGAGGTAAGGATAAGCCTTGAAGATATAAGAGGTATAAGAGACATTTATGTCAGCTCGCATGCTTCCGGCGACGAGGTAGTCAAAGTCGTCCGTTATTACGGGCGCGGTACGGTTAGGGTCTATATTGATAATTCGCTGGTTAAAGAAAATACTTTATGATTAGCTTTTTAAACAATACTTAGGAGGTCTTTGTGCTCACTAAAGGGGTGGTAGTCAAGGTTTACGGCGGTTTTTACTACACAAGGGGGGCGGGAAATGCAGTATGGGAATGTGTTCTGCGGGGGCGTTTCCGGATTGGCCAGCAGCGTGTGCTGGTGGGTGATAACGTAGAATTTATAATTCAGAATGAAAGATCCGGGATTATTGAGAACGTTTTCCCCCGGAAGACCGTTCTTTTACGTCCAAGAGCAGTTAATGTCGAGCAGGCGGTTATCGTCATGGCAGCCCGTGACCCCTACCCCAATCCGCTGCTGCTTGATCGTTTTCTCATTCAGGCAAAGGATGCGGGTGTGAAGGCATATATAGTTTTTAATAAGATCGACCTCGGGACTGAAGAAATTCGAGAACTCGCTGCAACGTACCAGAAAGTTGGCTATAGTGTGTTTTTAATCAGCGCAAAGGAAAAAACAGGAATAGATGAGTTGCGCGAG
Organism: Eubacteriales bacterium; assembly: GCA_041653135.1. GTDB lineage: Bacteria > Bacillota > Desulfotomaculia > Desulfotomaculales > Nap2-2B > 46-80. The sequence continues at coordinate 1,154 of JBAZGB010000161.1, forward strand.
ATTCTTTCAAATAGTATAACCGTGCTGGCTGGTCCTTCCGGAGCAGGAAAGAGCAGCCTTTTAAACGCTGTTTCACCGGGCTTGATGCTCAAGACCGGCGCCATCAGCGGCAAGGCAGGCACTGGCAGGCATACTACCCGTCATGTCGAATTGCTGCCTCTTCCCGAAGGAGGATTTGTAGTGGACACACCCGGTTTTTCCAAACTCGGCCTCCCGGAAGTGGATCGGGTTGAACTTGCCGGCCTGTTTCCCGAATTTGAGCCATATATATATACATGCCAGTTTACTGGTTGTCTGCATATGCAGGAACCTGGCTGCGCCGTGAAAAAAGCTCTTCAAGCAGGAGAAATCAGCAGCCTGCGGTATAATAATTACCTGAAGCTGTTAAATGAAGTTGTTGAGCGGGAAAGGAGATACCTGAAATGATCAAAATAGCGCCTTCGATTCTTTCTGCCGATTTTGCCAATCTCATGGCAGAAGTGAAGAAAATAGAAAACAGCGGCGCTGATTACCTGCATATTGACGTGATGGACGGCTGCTTTGTGCCGAATATAACTTTTGGGCCGATGGTTGTACAAGCCCTTCGCCCCCACTGGAAGCTGCCAATTGACGTTCACCTGATGATTGAGGAGCCGGGCAGGCATTTGGAAAGTTTTATTGCAGCAGGCGCCGACCTGATTACAGTACACGCCGAGGTCGACAGGCATCTTCACCGTACTTTAAAATATATCAAGGACCGCGGCAAAAAGGCCGGAGTAGCTGTAAATCCGGCTACCCATCATTCATGCCTGGATTATGTCCTGCCGTTCGTGGACCTGATTGTGATCATGTCTGTAAACCCTGGTTTTGGCGGGCAGGTTTTTATTCCTGGAGTTATACCTAAAATTAAAGCTGTTAAAGAGATGCTTGACACTTTTGGTTATAACGCCGAGATAAGCGTTGATGGCGGGATAGGCCCTGAGAATGTACTTTCGGTTTTCCAGGCCGGCGCAAATATTGTTGTGGCCGGTTCGGCGGTTTTTGGAGACCCTGATCCTGCCCAGGCGGTTAGAAATATTAAAGAAGCTGCAGCAAGGAGGTGAATCCTGTGGCAGTTTGGAAGTGTCAGGAATGCGGCAACGTCGTTGAACTAAGGTGCAAACCTGGTAAGTGTTCTTCCTGCGGGGCGGAAAAAGGCAAACTGATCAAAGATGAAGCCGAAAAGCCCCCAAAAGCTAAAAAAAAGTAGAGGGTACTTTTAAAGGGGTTGGGCCCGAACATGTTTAAAAAAGTGGTTATCGTGGGAGTGGGACTGATCGGCGGGTCTTTAGGCCTGTCGCTGATTGGCCGCTCACTTGCGTCTACTGTAGTTGGTGTCGGCAGAAATCCTGAAAACTTGCGTTTGGCTGTTGAATGCGGGGCGATCCATGAGGCTGCGGAGAACCTGGCTGACGCCGTTGCCGGCGCCGATCTGGTTGTTTTGGCCGCACATGTTGAGGCGGTAAGCGGTCTGCTGAAAGAAATGCTTCCCTGCCTGTCTGAGGGAACTGTAGTTACGGATGTAAGCAGCACCAAGGTTAAAATAGTGCGTTTCGCGTCGGAATTGATGCCGCCCGGGGTTTTTTTCGTAGGCGGCCATCCCATGGCGGGATCGGAACAGCAGGGAGTAAAAGGCGCAGACCCGTACCTCTTCGAGAATGCCTATTATATTTTAACCCCCTTGCCAAATACGCCGCAGTTTGCCTGTGACAGGGTAAAAGCTATGGCGGAAGGCGTTGGAGCAAGGGTGATTGAGATGACGCCTGAAGAGCATGATCGCGCCGTTGCGGCGCTGAGTCACCTGCCGCATCTTACAGCGGTTGCTCTGGTCAGGTCCCTGGCCAGAGCAACCGCTGTAAGAT
>JBAZGB010000162.1:0-3005 GCA_041653135.1 Eubacteriales bacterium
GCCATCATCGGGGCGGGTCTCAAGCTCATAGCATTCCTGCGCTTTTCGCCGCCCGTATTCTGTGTTCAAATAACTACAATCATGCGGGTATAGGTTCATTTCACGCCCTCCAGCTTTCTGAATTTCAATGTAATTCCTTTGATTTCTTGCGCCAGTTCCATGAAATCCGCCTCGATATATGCTGGGGATTCCCCTCGCATATCTCTCCCCATATTTGTGACTTTCATGGCATCGGCTTCAAGCCCTATCGCCTGCGCCTCGCAGATCAATGCGTTAAGCTCTGCTAGCTTTTTAAATTCCGTCATGTTGTCCTCCTTTCTTGAACTTTAGACACAGCATTTAGGTGGTGTTCCGCATGGTGTTTACGGCAAAACCAATTAACCGATAAAGGTTTTGTATAATCCGCATGGTGCATTTCTACCTTACAACTTCCACAAACCTCACAAGGCTGTTTTTCCAACAATCCTTTTCTGGCGGCGTATTTTGCTGTATTATGTGTTTTTGCCTCTGCTTTGTGTAAAAGCCCATATTGTTTATTGTATTCCTTTGCTTTTTCTGGATTATATCTTTTTCTGACATTCTGGCGTGATTTTTCGGGGTTTATTTCTCTCCATTTTTTATTCCATTCTCTAAGTAAAGTATTATATCTATCCCGATGATTAATAATCCACTTTCGGTTCCCCGCATAAGCACAAGGACTACAAATGCAATCCCTCCCTTGCTTAGAGGGATACCAATTACTTTTATCCAGGATGACTCCGCATTTTCTACAAATACTCATTTTGTTATTTCCTTAAATGTGCTTCAGAAGCATTGTTGCTACACTCACGGCCACGAGAACCGCTATGGCCCAGAGAAATATTTTTCCTGCCTTGCTCACCAGCTGATCAAGCCAGGCGTCAACATTTTTGTTAAGTTCAACAAAATGGTTTTTCGCTTTCACCATCTTCCAAGGTTCCTTCATTGCTTGTCTCCTTTTTTATATCTCCAGTCGATCAATTGCATTGTTTATTGCTACAAGATTGTTCTTAATGGCAAACAATTCCTCCCGCACTTCCGAGAAATATTTCGGCCATTCTTCTTGGCCAATTAATTGCGACGGATCGGGTGGCATTTCTTTTAGCGAAATAGGCATTAATCTATCACTAACTCGATCACTGATGTCTTTGGATTGCTCCGTCACGTTCTTGGCCATGTTTAAAAGTTTACTGGCTATGGATTCTTTTACCGCCTCTGCATTGTTCATAAAATTTCCTCCTGGATTGGTTTTAGTTGTTCGTCGTTTGTTTTCATAAAAAGTAAAATGCTCGTATCTTCGTCGAAGGTGATTCGGCCGATGCTTTCAACTGGAGGGTTTTCCCGTTTATCGAACACTGGCCGAAGTTTTTCGAATAATTCGGGGTCAACGTCGTGGATGCTGATTTCCCTGTTTCCTCCCGAAAAACTCCACATTGATACTGTTTTCATTTTGCTCTCCTTTCTGTTTGCCGTGGCCAGTGGCCCCCTCAGTATCAATGATCCCAAACCGTCATTGGTCGGCCCTGATGGACTTCGATTAACGAGTGGGCGCTTTGCCCGTTATGGCCGCTGGCCGCTCAATCTACTGTGTCCGGGCGCTCCGGGGTAATTCTTAAATTTTGTCGTATTTTACGCCAGCGGAATCTATTTGTCAAGAATTATTTTCGTTATTAGCCATATTCGTGAAAATATTTCTTGCCAAAGCGTTACAGTTCGCTTATAATAGCAGCCATGAAAGTCAATATTAAAAAACTGGAAAGAGAACGGAAGGCGACGGGGCTGGGGAAGATGGCCTTTTCGCGTAGCTGTGGAATGGCAGACTCCACCTACGGCAAGATTTTGCAAAGCAAAACAACGACTTTGCAGACGCTAACGACGATTGCCGGCAAATTGAACATCAATCCGAAGGATTTGCTCACATGAAAAATGGAGAAATAATGCAGGTGAAAATACACGAAGAACTTGAAAAGCACATCTGGCCCCTAAAATCTGAAGAATATGAGCTTCTTGAACAAAGTATCCTTGCCGATGGTATCAGGGATAAACTTATTACGTGGCACGGATACATCGTAGATGGCCATAATCGCTATAAAATAGCGCAAGAACACGGCTTAACCTTTGAGACGCTTGAAAAGGAATTCGCCGATATTGAAGCCGTAAAAGATTGGATGGATGCTAACCAACTGGCACGTCGGAACCTCACCAGGGATCAATGGGAAATAACCATCGGCAGGCGGTATAACCGGGAAAAGAAGGATTATGGCGGCGATAGAAGCAAGTGGCAAAATTTACCACTTGAAAAAACCGAAACCAAACTTGCCGAAGAATACAAGATATCACCAAAGACAGTCAGAAACTATGCCAAGAAATCCAATGAGTTTGAGCGGCTACGGGAAGAACAGCCGGAGGCCGCAAGGGCAATAGCGGACGGTGAAAAAACAATTAAAGAAGTTAAGTGGGAAGCAAAAAAAGAAAAACAAAAAGAAAGGGAACAAAAAAAAGCCAACCAAGCAAGAAAGTCGTCGTTTCAACCAACCGCCGAACACCGGGATTACAAGGATTGGCTGCTTGAGCAAGATTTTTGTGATTTGCTTCTGACAGATCCGCCTTATTCAACAGATATCGAAGACATTTACAAGTTTGCGGCAGAATGGTTGCCTTTGGCTTTAAACAAGGTAAAATCCACCGGCAGGGCCTATGTCTTCATAGGTGCCTATCCGGACGAACTGGCTGCCTATCTTGCCGTGAAAAAACCTAATCAGATATTGGTTTGGACATATCAAAACACTTTGGGGCCTACCCCTAAATTTGATTACAAACTGAACTGGCAGGCTATTCTGTATTACCGGATGCCTGAAGCACCTCCGCTTGATAGTCCTATAATGCTGGAGCAGTTTTCAGTTCAGAACATTTCAGCCCCAGATGGCCGGCAAGGTGATCGATATCATCAATGGCAAAAACCGCGAATATCCAACATCAACCTTAGA
>JBAZGB010000163.1:0-2992 GCA_041653135.1 Eubacteriales bacterium
GAAGGCAGAAGGCCTACTTTCATAGGTTGTCAGGGGATGTCAAGTCCTGGTAAGGTTCTTCGCGTTGCGTCGAATTAAACCACATGCTCCACCGCTTGTGCGGGCCCCCGTCAATTCCTTTGAGTTTCAACCTTGCGGCCGTACTCCCCAGGCGGGGTGCTTATTGCGTTAGCTGCGGCACTGAGGGGGTCGATACCCCCAACACCTAGCACCCATCGTTTACGGCGTGGACTACCAGGGTATCTAATCCTGTTTGCTCCCCACGCTTTCGCGCCTCAGCGTCAGGGTCAGGCCAGAGAGCCGCCTTCGCCACTGGTGTTCCTCCCGATATCTACGCATTTCACCGCTACACCGGGAATTCCACTCCCCTCTCCTGCCCTCAAGCTCAATGGTTTCAGAGGCAGCCCCGCAGTTGAGCTGCGGTATTTCACCCCTGACTTCTTGAACCGCCTACACGCCCTTTACGCCCAGTAATTCCGGACAACGCTCGCCCCCTACGTTTTACCGCGGCTGCTGGCACGTAGTTAGCCGGGGCTTCCTCCTGGGGTACCGTCATTTTTTTCTTCCCCCAAGACAGAGTTTTACGACCCGAAGGCCTTCTTCACTCACGCGGCGTTGCTCCGTCAGGCTTTCGCCCATTGCGGAAGATTCCCCACTGCTGCCTCCCGTAGGAGTCTGGGCCGTATCTCAGTCCCAGTGTGGCCGGTCACCCTCTCAGGCCGGCTACCCATCGTCGCCTTGGTAGGCTATTACCCTGCCAACTAGCTAATGGGACGCGGACCCATCCATCAGCAGCGATTTGCATCGCCTTTCTACGTAAAAGGATGCCCTCTTACGTACGTATCCGGTATTAGCACCAGTTTCCCGGTGTTATCCCTGTCTGATGGGCAGGTTATCCACGCGTTACTCACCCGTCCGCCACTATCTGGCAACCAACCGAAGTCGGTTGTCAGACCGTTCGACTTGCATGTGTTAAGCACGCCGCCAGCGTTAGTCCTGAGCCAGGATCAAACTCTCCATAAAAATTTATGCAAAGTTAAATCTGCTCTTTTTTAAATCTGACGAGGTTTTAGTCTTTAGTCCTTTTGCACTGGACTGTCGGCTTTTTGCCAAAGTCACAGGGCATCATTTCTAACGACAGTTTATAAGCATTCATCTTGCCTCTGTTCAGTTTTCAAGGTGCGCTCTGTGGTGTTGAAAAAACCATCACAATTTGTTATTCTACCACAGATTTTTTCTCCTGTCAAGGAGATTCTGTCATCTTTTTAGGAACTTTGTGTTTTTTTCTTTCCCCTTGAGTGACAGCAAAACTTATGTTACCACTTCTGATTTTAGTTGTCAACTCTGTTTGTAAAAAAGATTTAATCCCTTACAAGTCTTTATCATCATGGCTTCCCTGCTCTTTTGGCTTCAGGATGGGAAATAAAATTACATCCCGGATAGAGCCCAAACCTGTCAGGATCATCACCAGACGGTCTATTCCTATACCCAAACCGCCGGCGGGAGGCATCCCGTATTCCAAAGCCTTAAGGTAGTCCTCATCCATCATATGCGAGAGGGCATCTCCCGCCAGGCGTTTTTTAGTCTGTTCCTCAAAACGCATTCTCTGGTCTATGGGATCATTGAGCTCGGAAAAAGCATTCGCTATTTCCCTTCCCATAATATAAAGCTCAAAACGGCTGGTCAGCCTTGGTTCATTCTCCTTGCGTTTAGCCAGGGGGGATATGTCAACGGGGTAATCAATGACAAAAGTTGGCTGGATGAGTTTCGTTTCAACTCTTTCTTCAAAGACCTGATTGAGAACTGTACCCCATGTCCCTAGTTTTTCTACCTCCAGGCCTAGTTTTCCCGCCGCACGGACAGCTTCCCCGTCACTTTTAATTTCATTAAAATCAAGGCTGGTGTACTCCTTTACCACTTCGGTCATTGAAACTCTTTTCCAGGGACGAGACAGGTTAATTTCCCGGCCTTCGCAGTCTATCTTTGCGCTGCTCAAAACTTCAACGGCTACAGTATACAGCAACTCTTCAGTCAAAATCATCATATCCCCGTAGTCAGCATATGCCTGGTAAAGTTCCAGCATGGTAAATTCGGGGTTATGCTTTGTAGAAATACCTTCGTTTCTGAAGTTGCGGTTAATTTCATATACTTTTTCAAAGCCCCCGACCAGCAGCCGTTTTAAATACAGTTCAGGAGCAATCCGGAGGAAAAGATCGATGTCAAGCGTGTTGTGGTGAGTAATGAAAGGCCGGGCGGCGGCGCCTCCCGGAATGGGGTGCATCATCGGAGTCTCAACTTCCAGAAAACCCCTGTTTTCAAGAAATCTTCTAATCGCCTGGATTATTTTGCTTCTTATGACAAAAGTTTTCTTAACGTCCGGATTGACGATGAGATCGAGATAGCGCTGCCGGTAACGAAGTTCTACATCTTTTAAACCGTGCCATTTTTCTGGGAGTGTGCGCAGACATTTGGACAGAATAACAAAGCTTTTTACTGCAATCGTCACTTCCCCAAGACGGGTTTTAAAAATGCTTCCCTCCACACCCAGAATGTCGCCAAGATCAACTTTCCCAAAAAGGGCGTAGGCGTCTTCCCCGACCTCGTTGGACCGGAGGTAAATCTGAATGCGGCCGGACAAATCCTGCAAATCAGCAAAAGTTGCTTTGCCGTGACCGCGCCTGGCCATCAAACGCCCGGCGACAACCACCTGCTGTCCCTGGCAGATCTCATAATTTTCCTTTATTTCTTCAGCAAGGTGGGTTCTCTCAAAACGCTCCCCGTACGGGTTTATCCCCTTTTCCTTGATTTGGGCTAGCTTTAAACCACGCAGGTAGAAGGTCTCATTTTCATCCTCATGTAAAAAAGAACAGTCTTGTCCCCTAACATCTCCCGCCCCGGGCTGCTCCATTGGTTTCTCTCCTCGTATAATAGTTTTAGTAAGGTTTTTAGAGATAAATTTCCAGTTATAAACCTTACTAATTACCATAAATTC
>JBAZGB010000164.1:0-2954 GCA_041653135.1 Eubacteriales bacterium
CGTATTTTTGTGGGAGGGCTTTCTATGGGCGCTTTGATGTCGGTGCATCTTGCCTTTAAGTACCCGCAAGAAGTCTCCGGCGTTATCGCGCTTGCCCCGACCTTCTTTTATGACGGATGGGCGGTGGATAAAAAGAAGTTCCTGATGGACATATTATGGCACGTTCCTGCCATAAGGAACCGGGTGAACATTCTCGAAAGCTGGCCGTACGGCCTGAAAGATGAAAGAACAAGAGGGTATATTGAAAGGTTTTATAAGAAAGCCGAAGCGTCAAAAGATAATAATAGTGTTTTATTGTTCGGAAGTCCGTTTTTCCCCATGGTCTGTCTTTATCAACACCACCTTTTAACCAAGGTTGTCAGGAAAGAGCTGCCTTTTGTGAAGGTTCCTGTCCTTATAATCCATGCCCAGGAAGATGACATGACCAGCCTCAGGAACGCGAAATACCTCTATAATAATATCGCTTCAGAAGACAAAAACCTTGTTATTTTAAATGACAGTTATCATATGATTACTATTGATAAGGAAAAAGACAAGGTCGCTTCCGAGATGGTTAATTTCATAAACCGGCTATAATTCTAAAATATGGAATATGACTGTATTGTAATCGGCGCAGGCGCGGCAGGCCTGACTGCTGCTTTGGAGTTATCCTGCAAGGGTAAAAAAATTCTGCTTATTGAAAAGCAGGCAACACCCGGAGGCGTAGCTACGGCTTTTAAGAGAAAAGGTTTTACTTTTGAATCTTCCCTGCATTGCGTCAACGCGCTTAATCCAGAAGGTGAAATCCGCAAGATACTGGAAGAGTGCGAAGTGGATAAAAAAATCGATTTTATCCCGCTTGAGCATTTCGGCCGCGTGATCTATCCGGAACATGATTTTGTCGTTGATTTCAGCAAAGAACGTTACGTTGATTATTTAAAGAAAAATTTCCCCGCTGAAGAAAAAGCGATTGAGCGCCTTTTTAAGAGGATGGAGCGTTTTTGGAGGAGCTTTGATAAAGTAGCATACTCCTGCCTTCCTTACTGGCTCCAGTTCATTATCCGGCCCTTTGCGATCAGAAATATAATTAAGGTATCGGGGTTAACTGCCGGGGATTTTATTTCTCGTGACATAAGTGATGAAAAGCTTAAAGGGATTATCTGCGATATCTGGCGCTTTATCGGCTTGCCTCCAGACAGGCTGTCGGCATTTTATTTCCTCATTGTCTTCAGGGGTTATTATTTGAACCCTACTTCATATGTCAAAGGAAGTTATGCCAAGATGTTTTCGGCTATGGAGGAGAGAATAAAGGAAGCCGGTTCGCAGGTAATGTATAATAATGAGGTTACAAAAATCTGCACGGATAGCTCGGGCAAGGTGAAGTCCGTGATAACGAAGGGTGGCGAGGAATTCTTCGCCAGATGCGTGATATCCAACGCCAACGCCATAGATACCCTTACCAGAATGATTGATAATCAAAGGCTGACTCAGGAGTATAAAGAAGAACTTTCTCTTTTGGAAAAGTCCATTTCAGCTTTTCAGGTTTATCTGGGCATTGATCTACCCTCTAAAGAACTTGGGATGAGCCACCATATGCTTTATGTCAATCCGGGCTATGACCACAGGAAAAATTATGAAAAGGACCTTACGGATAATTATGATAATCGCGCGTTTGGCGTTGTAGACCATGCCCGCATAGACCCTGCGCTTGTGCCGGAAGGCAAGGGCAGCCTGATAATAACTGTTTTTGATACCTATTCCAATTGGACTAATTTATCGGCAGAAGAATATGAAAAAAAGAAACGCGAGACGAGCCTCAAGGTTGTTTCCAATGTTGAAAAATATCTCCCCGGTTTATCAAAACATATTGAAGTGATGGAGGCAGCTACTCCTAAAACCATAGAGCGCTATGGGCTGGCTCCGGAAGGCGCGATGTACGGGTTTGCACAAACGGTTGAGCAGTCGGTTGAGAGGCGCCTTAAACAGAAGACTAAGGTTAAGGGGCTGTTCCTTGCCGGAGGCTGGACCTGGCCCGGAGCAGGGGTGCATGGTTGTGTTATATCGGGTTTTGAAGCCTCGAATCTGGCCTTAGCATACTTAAAATAATGAGGATAATTACCGGCAAATACCGCAGTAGGTTATTGCTCAGCCCTAAGTGTATCAGGCCGACGCAGAATAAGGTAAGGAAAGCGGTCTTTGACATTTTAGGGGATGTTAACGGGTTGTCTTTCTTGGAACTTTTTGCCGGTTCGGGAGCGGTAGGTTTTGAAGCTCTTTCCCGGGGCGCTTCGGGAGTAGTGTTAGTTGAGGAAAACCGTGAGGCTCAAACAGCAATAAACGGCAATATTCAGGCTTTAAAAGTAGAAAATTGCCTGTTAATCCCGGGGAAGGCGGAAAGCGCCCTACCGTTTTTGCAAAAAAGCGGCAGGAAATTTGATGTGCTCTTCATGGATCCGCCTTATAATAAGGATTTGGCAAAAAAAATCTTGCAAATTCTGGGCGCCTGTGATATATTAGCGCCCAATGCTTTCGTGATCGTCCAGCATTTTAAGAATGATGCGCTGGATGAAGAGGCCGTAGGATTGCACTTGATAAAGAAAGCTAAGTACGGCGATACCCTGCTTTCATTCTACCAGAAAGAGTAAGTTAAAAAATGTGTCAAAAAGCCATATATCCCGGGACATTTGACCCGGTTACTTTCGGTCACATAGATTTAATCAACAGGGCGCAGGAGATTTTCTCTGAAGTCATTGTTGCGGTTTCTCATAATCCTCATAAAAAACCTCTTTTTGACGTAAAGGAAAGGGTGGCCTTCCTGAAAAAAGCGACTGCGGACCTAAAAGGGGTTGAGGTAACCGATTTTGAGGGCTTAAGCGTTGACTTTGCCAGGAAGAACAAGGCGAAAGTCTTGATCCGGGGCCTGCGCATGGTTTCGGATTTTGAATATGAATTCCAAATGGCTTTAACCAACAGGA
>JBAZGB010000165.1:0-569 GCA_041653135.1 Eubacteriales bacterium
TCCACCGGATACGAGTAAATTCTGGGCACTGGAGATTGGATTTGGCATGGATCAAAAAGAAGGCTGATGCCTGCGAAAGGTATTGGTCGATGCAAGGGAACTTCTTCACTTTGTGATCGCCTTGATACCGGGCAACGCAGCGACGAAAGGTGTGCAATGGCATGAAGTCCATGAGCTGAGAGAAAAGGAGTTTGCCGGTGTACATGATTCAAATCCCCCTGATGAATCACAGGGGGATGCTCAGATCGGCAATAAATTTTCGAGTCGGTAACTCGTATATTTTGCATATTTATTAAACTATAACAATATATTACGTTATACTAAACAATTCTATTCCGGACAATAGTAATCTTTTACCTCTAGCCGTAAATCCAGGCCTGCGTAACGATGAGATGACATGCTCTTTTTTTCCGCCCTGGCGGCGGTAGCAGCTCCGCCTTGTACCCTGTAGTGTCCCAATTCGGAAGGGGTAAAGCCCTGCCGTCCGCACCTGTAGAAGGCCCGGGACTCTACTTATTATGGGCCAAACTGCAGTTCCTCGTTTTGTTAGCGGGGAAATGCCTTTCCAA
>JBAZGB010000165.1:579-2922 GCA_041653135.1 Eubacteriales bacterium
AACTCGGGGGGGTCCCGGTCCGTCATTAAGATTCCCGCTTACATTTGATTATTCGAGGTGAGGCGCGCAATGCCTCGAATAAAAAAGCCATTTTAGGTTGGCTAATCCCCTTTTTTTTGGCGTTGGGGGCAATTAAAATTGCCTCAGAAACGCCCATGAAAAAAAAGAAAAAATCTCGTCATATTCACAATACTAAAATGTTTTGTTCGTTCAAAATATCTATATAACATATTAACATTACACATCTATATCAAACTTAATATTATCTAATATAAGCAATTCATGCTCACATTTGTGAACAGCATAAAACAGATCAATAGAAACGTCAAGAAATATTTTCCGCTAGGAAAAATCCCAATTGCGTTTTCAACAATGATCGGCAATATGGGTTGGCAAAATGGTTACCGCTTGGGAGTTTTCAAACTCGGAGGATCGGTAGTAGTTTCCTTTTATGTAAGGCAACGGAAGTCCGAATTCACGTGAAAATCGTGGAACAGTCGCGGTTAGGTGGTCCCTGGACAGTAGGATTCCGCGGTTTTTTACCTGGACGAAGCAATCTAGGAGGTACAACAGGATTGACCTTTTTCCGCCGATTGGAAAGAACGCGGGGGGTGGCGCTTTGTGCGTCTACCCCCCCTTTTTATTTTCTTTTTTCTTTTTATTTAAAAAAATACACACCGTTTTCCCTTTTGTGTGTTCTTTGTATTATTTTGTGTTTATTTGTCGGAAGAATATTTATTAATAAAATTAAATATTTCATAACCTAACTATCACCTTTTTAGGGTGAACTATCACCTTTTTAGGGTGAAACTATCACCTTTTTAGGGTGAAACTATCACCTTTTTAGGGTGAACTATCACCTCTTTAGGGTGAACTATCACCTTTTAATTGACATTGGGTGATTGATTAAGTAAGGTATCGCTAATCCGATCTATTAAAGAGGTTATCTTGAAATCACTGGATTATAAAAATCTGATTGTAAAATCAGATGACCTGATAAATGCCGTCTATGATTTGACGCTGCAGGAGCAAAGGATAATTTTGATTATGATATCCATGATCAACCCTCTGGAGGATATGGATTTCAGATTATTCAAACTTCCGGTGAGCGTATTCCAAAAACTGATCGGCTCGGACGGCAAGGGCTACTACCAGGAACTCCAGGATGTGGCCGAAAAAATGATGAAGAGGACGATCCATATTCCCCACCCCTCTGACGAAGGCTGGCTAAAAGTTAACTGGCTGGCTTCCTGTGAGTATCTGCCGGACAGCGGTTGCATCGAGCTGGAAATATCCGACAAGCTGAAGCCTTATCTGCTGGACCTCAAGAGCAAGTACACTAAATACCATTTGAACAATATCCTCCCCCTTCGCAGCGGCTATTCCATACGGATTTACGAGCTGTTGAAGCAATTTCAGAAAATCGGCGAAAGAAGAATGACCATACAGGAATTGAGGGAGACGCTTGGCATTTCAAAAGACCAGTACAGGTTGTACGGGCACTTCAAAAGTAAGGTTTTAGTCAAGGCCCAAAGGGAGTTGTCGGCCAAGACGGACATATCCTTCACCTATAAGGAGATCAAAAGAGGCAGGAAAATAGAGTCCATTTTATTTTTTATATCCTCCAACAAACCGGATCAGCCCCTGTCCATGCTGGTTGTTGACGGGAAAACGATTCTCGAGGAAGAAGTAATCGCCGCCATGGAGAACCCCGAAATATACCTGAGGTTGCAGAACTTCGGGTTCAACCAGGACCAGGCAATGACATATGCCCATCAGTACCCCGCCGACCGATTGAACAAAAATCTGGACGATGTCGAGCAAAAGGTCAAAAAAGGCGGTATCGATGATGTCCCGGCCTATGCGGCAAGGATAATAGAAAAAAACGTGCAGATACAGCAAACGCTCTTCGACGAGGAGAAAGAGCAAAGAGAGAAGGAGCGGAGTCTCAGGGACGCGGCGGGAATGAGGATTGAAGAGTTAAAAAAACAATTTGATCTTGAATGGCAGGGCAAAGTAAAAAAGTACGCCGAAAACCTGTCTTTGGTCGAGGAGGCGGAATACAAGGAATCATTGGTCGATATTTTCAGGAGCAAGCTAAGGGCCGGCATGGTGACTATGACCATGGAGGAAACCATAAACAGCAGTCCGAGCCTTAAAGCTGCCCTATACACATACCTGCGGGATAAATATTTAACAGACGAGGAAAAGGATTTTAATAAATGGCTTGAGAAAAACGGCCATTCGTATTTATCTGGCACATAATGGTAAACAGGGTTTATTTTACGTCGGCTCCACTCGGCGCAAAAACTATTGGAATGTATGCTAAAACAAAGAGGATTT
>JBAZGB010000166.1:0-2884 GCA_041653135.1 Eubacteriales bacterium
TGATCTCCCGTAAAATAAAGCTCGGCATCTCATGGTTCGCTATGTCGTGCAGTAAAGAATAAAGCGGGTGTCCGGCAGCCATCTCCTTGCCGCCGCCCGGCATTCTTTTGTAGGTATGTAAAGGCAGCATGGCGACTGTTTCAGCCAGTATCTTTACACATGCATAAACGCCCGTTGAATACAGGGCGGTCTTTTCGTTGACTATTGACCCCGATTTTGATTCCGTACTGCCGGAAAAGAAATCCTGCAGCCACTTGCTGGGGCTGGAAAGGCTTGAACCGCCGCGCTCTCCAAGTAATGACCTGAATATTCCCATCACTTCACCCGCCTTATGCTTAGGATCCCGGCAAATGAAAGGCCAAGGCCGACAAAAATAAAAGCTGCCGGCTGGTATATCTGCCAGATCCCGGCGGCTATCAGGGCGGAGCCTGATAGGATCAGGACGTCTCCAAATTCAATCAGGGGCGTTTTCCTCTTATCCGGTGATTTCAAAATGCAAACACCTTCCTGTCTGGGTCTTCGTAGATGGATCTTTTGGGTTTTTCGTTTACCATGGCCCTGGCATGCGCTGTCAGGGTCGCTGCTGCAGGGTCTATTCTCTGTGTTGACTTGCTTTTGTTCAGCATTATTGATTCATTCGGGCTTTTACGGACAACAGCGTTTCCCATTGCCCAGGTTAATACCGGATTGTTGTCATGGAATATTTTTTTGCTGTACACCTTGGCCCGAAAGTCTTTTGTTGCCTCGCTTAGCCCGGAATAGTATTGCGGTATCGCAACCGGCGTAAATCCCCGCTCTTCAACCTCGTGCGCAAGCCAGGTCGCCATCGCCTGATCAAATGCGATTTCCCCCTTGGGCCACTTATATTTTTCATATTGCTCCAAAATATAATCTAAAACATAATGGTAATCTACCTCAGCCTCTGGTGTTGCCGTAATCCATCCTTCCCTTACCCAGCGGTCATAATCTACTTTATCTGTTTTTCTTTTGGCCGCCAGAGTGTCTTCGGGCATAAACGAATGAGACAAAATCGCGTAGCCGCTATCTTCAAGTGGTATATCAAAGGTTACGCTTGTAAGATCCAATACCGCCGAAAGGTCAACGCCCGGAATGACGTTCTTGCCGGCAACGTCAGGAAACGGCCTATCCTTGGTGGCTCCGCAGGCAGCCCATTTTTCCATGTTCATGTAGCCGGCTGTGCGCTGATTAATCCAGATGTTGAAAGTTTTTGTCAGCAGGTCCCGCATTTTCTCAGGCTTATCCAGGGCCTCCAGGATGTCATAATTAATTGATTCAATTCCGACTGCCGTATTTCCAATAATGGGATTTGACTTTAACCTGGCGGCTTCGCTTCTAATGTCGTCTACCGGAGTACCGTTTTCATCGGTGTCAACCTCGCATATCATTACGAAATAACGGTCATTTTCTATCGGGTTGTTCGGGTCCAGTATTTTTGAGACATAATCATACTCAACCCGGTAACAAGGGTTATTCAGCTCGAAGCCAGCCGTGGTGATGATTGACAATAAGGGCTGCAGCCTCGTTTTCATGCCCGATGATGCAAGGTCATAATACTCTGTCGTTTCGTGCAGATGGTATTCGTCAAGCACTACAAATTGCGGGTTAGTGCCATCTCCCGTTTTTTTATCGTCCTTGGAGAGTCTGGAGAAAAAAGAATCGCTCTTCTTATGACGAATTGCAACTTGCATTAACTCCTGATCAAATTTTGTTACAAACTTATCCTTGAGAAGTTCGGAGTTTTTATAAAGCCAGCTCGCTTCACCCCATACATGGCGGGTATCAGCTTTTTTTGTTGCAGCTACATATGCCTCCGCTGACTGTTCACCAAAAGCAGATATTTCATATAACGTTTGAATAGCTTTATCTTGTGATTTAGCGTTTTTTCTCCCCAGTTGCTCATAAGATCGCCTGAAGCGCCTTAGTCCGGTGTCTTTGTGCACCCACCCGTAGATATTACCATATACAAACATCTCATAGGGCACCGGTTCCTTTTTCTGCCCTATGAGCGGCCCCTTTCTGTGCTTAAACAGCCGCATCCAATCAAGATACCTGTCTGCCTTTTCCTGATCGAACACCCAGGGAAAATCATCCGTTCCCCGCCTGCCCAAGTCCAGGAGAAATCTCACGCAGGCCCACTTATGTTTTTGGCAGGCCACTATTGCGCCGCTGATTATGTCGTTGGAGTATTGTATTAATTCGTCAAGCAGTGACATGTCACCACGTCCTAAACATTGCCAAACCCCCGCTCCTTTAGTGGGTCTTTTTTCTCCGGCTCTTTCCTGGGAACATTTTTAACCTTGGCCAGCGGGTGCAGGAAAAGCCGATCCTCCATCTTAATGAGCATATCTTGTTTTTTATTTATTGCGGTTTCAAGGTTCAGAAGTCCGCCGACAGAAATTATATATTCAATTTTTTCAAACAGCTTGACCGCCCTCCGGCTGCCGAACCTCATCTCTAAGGCCTCAATAAGGTTGACTGATTCTTCAGGCTCTATTTCTATCTGGCTAATCCTGTCCCTGTGCTGAAGCAAAGCCCGGTACTCGCTGAAGGTTTTGCAGTACCTGGCCAGGATGCCGGCATCGGAAGACTTAATAATCTCTATGCCTTCGGCCTTTGCCCTGTTGTAATCATAAATTAAGTCCCGCCATTTTTTGTATGCAACCGGATCGCGGACAACATACATGGGGCAGGTCACTTTATCGCCGCCAAGTTTTATTTCCTTTTTCTGCCTGCGCTCGATTTCTTTTTTGGTTAATCGGTTTGGATTTCCCTCTGCAAGGTGCAGCTGAATCGGCTTGGCGTTCCTTCCCGCCATGAATTTTCACCCCAAAATTTCAAAAAACGATATTTTTATGCGTTGTAC
>JBAZGB010000167.1:0-2868 GCA_041653135.1 Eubacteriales bacterium
ATTTTGCCTTAGTTACTTTTTCATTTCCTACTCCTGTATTACTTTCATCGGGAACTACTTATTATATTGGCTTAGGCGGAGATGGTGGAAAAAGTTTAGGAACTTTAGAAGCTCAAACTATTGTGGTCGGGTTAGATACCAGTTCTCCTGGTTACGCCAATGGACAGTATTATCAATGGGATGGAAATTGGAGTGCAAGAGCTTGGGAAGCTGTATTTTATACTTATACCTCTCCGACTTACATTACTCTTCAATCCTACTCCGAAGCCACAATCAAAACTCAAGGAAGTTATGCGTTGAAGGTGGTGGCGGCGATAACGGATAGTCTTAATAAAACACTTACTTACACATTTGACCCACCTTTAGACTTAACAGGAATACAAGCACTCAAATTTGATATGCAATCAACAAGGACAGGAGATAATGTGAAAGTAGAACTCCACGATAGTGGAGGAACAACAACTGAACTAACTCCAACTATAGGAACAGCAGATGAATATGAGACTAAAACAGTTGATTTATCTGGAGTATCAGATGCAAATAAAGATGCGATAGATACTTTAATCTTCACTCAAATGAATGCTGATGCTGCAACAACTTGGTATATAGATAACTTCTACGCAGTTCAAGCAATGACTATGACATTTGATGATGATGTTGTGACGTTAAGTGAAGCATTTAGTAAAGGAACAGCGAAGAAATTTAATGAGACTATGACGATTACGGATTTAGGAATTGTTCGAGCAATAACAAGACAGTTCAATGAATTGGTTACTCTCACTGATACTTTTCGAAAGTTTGTAAGTAAAGTATTTTTAGATGGTGTCACTCTATCTGATGTATTCACAATTGTTAAAACTTACATTTTCCATTTCATTGAAACAGTTACATTGGTGGATTTAGGTATCATTCGTGTGATGACAAAGAAGTTTGTTGAAGTTGCTACACTATCAGAGACTTTTGGGAGAAAGATGACTAAATACTTTAAAGAAACAGTTACATTATCTGAAGTTTTTACAAAAGCGAAAGGATTTATACGTCATCTCTATGATGTGGTTACCTTAACTGATATGATGAAGTTTTGGATGGGGATAGGGAATAAGGTGAACACTTGGGTTAAAGGAACTCCATCAGATGGAATATGGACTAAGGAGACACCTGGAACTGATGGGTGGACGAGACATGATTAAGGAGAAAGTAGTCATTAGTGATGGATTGACTATGGTGCATAGAAGAAAAGGGAAAGTGATAGCTAAAAAGAGAGTGTGTAATGGGAAGGAAACTAATTTATTAACGATAGGAGGGAGAATAAAATGCATGTTTCAGACACTATTCGATTGGTTGGTAGGACGCATTTAGTATTTCGTCACAAGAATGGAGAGATTTTTGCAGAGATAGATAAAACTAATACTATCACAACTGTGGGTAAACAACTTCTAGCCAAACTGATGGCGGTTGATGTTGGAGAGACTGGTATTGATTATATTGCGATTGGGGTGGGAACACCCTCTGCAACTGCATTGGGAAGTGAGTCTACAACTAATGGGGGGACGAGGAGAGGGGCAGCTAATGTTACTGGCACTAATGAAACCACAACTCTCACAGGAGACACTGCTAGATTTATAACCACATTCACATTCACTGGAGCATTAGTTCTTACTGAAGCAGGTCTCTTCAATGGTGCTGGTGCAGATACAATGTTAGCCAGTCAAACATTTGCAGCAGTTACCACAGCAGATACAGATACATTACAGTTGACTTGGGATGTTAAAGTCGCGTAATTTCAATAATTGAAATTACTAAATCCGTGAAGGGAGAGTGGAGATGGCAATAGGGAAGAGAAGTATGGTAGGGGGAGCATACTACAAAGGATATAAGTTGGTAGTAGGTGCAGGTGCTGGTGATTATGTGTTGGATATGACGATGGCAAGTAAAGCTTGTGCGATTAATGGTATTACTGTAGTCCCAGATAAATATGGGGCGGGAGATTACTTTACTCTCCAACATTTGAAAAGTGATAACACTGTTCTCTCCTTGATTGGGGAGACAGTGTATAATGTTGGAGCACATATTGCGTGGTTATTTGACTTTCCAGCATATGAGTTGATGGATGCAACTGATAAATTTAGACTGACATATACAAATGTTGCAGGTATAGCTATGAATGTGTATACGAATTTAGAGAGGTTAACGACTAAGGATGGAGGAGTATAATGGGAATGACCGCGAAGGGTGGAGTTGGTGAGAGTGGAGATGGATTGAAGGTGAGGACAGAGAAAGTGGGAGGAAAGATTGTGTTGGAGGAAGTGGAGATTAGAACTAAAGTAGTTGAAATACAAGTTCCCAAGTTTGTTGAACGCATTGTGGAATTACCAGTGTATGTGAATAAAGAAGTTGTGGTAACAGATGTAAAAGTGGTGAATAAAGAGGTGGAGACACAAACGTTCAAGATTAGAGAAAACTTGGTGGAAGTTGATAAACCAAGTTATAAAGAAGTGATTGTGGAAGTTCCTAAATTCATTAACAAAGATGTAATCAATCCCATCTTCAAGGAACAAGAAGTTATACGAGAAGTGTTGAAGGTAGTAGAAAAGATAAAGATTGAAGAGAAAGTAGTTGAGGTAATAGTGTATAAATTGGTGGAAGAGATTATTAAAGTTCCTAAGATACAGTATATTCCTACAGAAGTTGAGAGAGTAATATGGAAGGATGTAGTTCGTGAAAAATGTAGTCATTGTGGGAAGGAGATTTAGTGAGTATTAGAATACAAGACTTTTTTACAGATGATGAACTCTATGAACTATTAGATGTTCGTTACTCTCCTATTAGTGAACCATTATCTTTACATCTGAATTGTGATAATGACCC
>JBAZGB010000168.1:0-2840 GCA_041653135.1 Eubacteriales bacterium
GCTTTATCTCTTTCCGCCAGTTGCCATTCCCGTTTTCCTCCATAGTTCCCCCGTTGCCTCTTCCTATGAATTGACTTTAGCCGTGGGATGGTTGCCGACGCGCTAAAGCTGTTTCCTGCTTGTCTAAATATTCTTTCAAGGTCTTATAAATCGTTAGAACCTTTCTCCCGTAAGCCCGGGCCCGCCATTCCCTCCAGGAGTGATACCGGCCCACCCCCAACTCCAGATCCGGAGTCGATGTCAGAGCTTCCGCCAATATTTGGCTGGCGACCGTCAAGTTAATCTTGGGGTCCAGCAAATCTTCCGGATGTTGCACTTTGTCCTTGTGGCTTTTGTAATTCACTTGCCCCAAGCCGATATCCACGTTATCCGTGGTGGCATGGGCCAAAACAAACCGTGCTTCCTGGATGGAAGAGGCGTAAATCGACACTCCGGCCTCATTGAAGTGCAGGGCGAAAGGCCATGGCCCCGTTTTATTCCTGCCGCCCCGTTTGCCGCTTTCAAACAGGGCGACACTGTACAACATCACAGGGTCAACGCCGTGCTTCTCGGCGGCTTGCTTCCAAAGTGCACCCGGAAAGCCCGGTTGAGCCTGAGCGGTCCGGCAAGCGGTTTGAGTCAGCTCGCAAGGATTGACTTGCTGCACCCAGGGTGCCTGCTTGTCCATCCAACCGAGATGCAGCAGCATGGAGAAGAATAGCGTTTTAAGCATCATTCACCCCTGACTTTGGCTTCCTCGTCAATCGCCGGCTGAAAGCCGGGTAGAGTATTTTCCGACAAGGATGTACCTCGGCAATCGCCTTGAGAGCGGCGGTCTTGCCGGTACCAGCCAGGGCATACACCTTGATGTGCCCTCTGCGGTCCAGGGAGGTGACCACTTCCCGCTGTTCACTGGTGAGTTTTTTCACAGCTTGATATCCTCTTCCTTGGCGTAAGTCTTGATGAGATAAGTAAAATGCGCGGCCTTAGACTTCTTAGTTTCGTTCAGATCGTCAGAAACTTTGGCCTCCTGGAGTGCACGGAAGATGGTGCTGCGGGGCACAAGTCTGGCCACCTTTTTATAAAAGTTGAGGGACTTTTGGTCTCCGCAAAATTCCATGATTGACTCGGTAAGGTACTCTTGTTCGCCGGCTCCATTTACAGCCGCCGGAAAAAGCCGCTTTTGCTTCTTCTCATGGCTAACCTGCTTGGGTTTCGAGGTCTGCCCATTGCGCCGGAAAATAACGATTGTGGTTTTATCGTCCGATGATTTTTCAAAATCAAATCCGGCTAAAAGGGGAAAACCTTTCTCCATGAGCCCTGAACAGGCTATCTTAAGGCGCTGTTTGATCAGCTTAGGTTCTTTCACTTCAAGCGGTATCTGGCTGGAAAATTCTATTAGTCCTCGCTTATTGATCGCCTGGGAGCGAAAAACCTTGCTTAGATATAAGGCTAATCTCTGTTCGACCGGGGTGAGACTGTGGAAGAAGCTGCTGTCGAAAGGTAACGATAGTAAACTGTTCTTTAATATGCTGTTATTAAACAAATAATCGCTCGCCTTGATATAGGCAAAATTCAGCCTTGCCTGTCCTATAGGGCTTTCTTTGTAATGATGGACGCTTTCAAACATGTGAAAGGTCGTATCCACGTAGGCCTTAGGCTCATTGTCCCAAAAGGCGTTCTTGGCCTTCACGGTGATCCCCACTAATATCTCCAGGTCCTTCACGATCTGTTTATACTGTGAATTGCCGATAGCTTTTTTGCCCATGCGCTTTAAAAGATTAAAAACTGAACCGAACTGAATGTACTGGCTGGAAAACCCCGCTTCCTTCCAAATCTGCAATAACTCAAATAAGGTCGAATGAGTGCTCGGGGTCCCAAATCCAAACTCACCATGGGGTATAACTGTCCAATTTCTTTTGATTACTGCGCCATCCTTCCCGGTGATTGTATCTTCAAAGACTCTGGTCTTAAAAGCCTCCGGCTGGTTTTTAGAAACTGGGAAGGTTGGGAACTCCGCGAGCGTCAGTTCATATTTGCTCCTGGTCTTATCTACAATTATGGGTCGATCGTCTGAGTTCATTTTTTTTTAGAGATAGAATTTTAAAACCGTTTTGGGAGGGGCATCTGACCCCTCCTCCTTTAACGTTAAATTTTAAATACTTTTAACGTTTCTTTCCGCAGCCGCTGAGTCGCATGAATAAAGGTTGAAATGGGTGTGCCGGTAATCGAAATGCCAATGGCTGGTAATCGATATGCCAATGATTGGTAATTGAAATGCCAATACCTGGTAATCGTAATGCCAAATGGTTTGCCAGGCCCAAACCAGGTATGGAAAACAAGGTTTGGTAATCGAAATGCCAATAGCCGGTTGAACATTTTAGCGATACCCCGAGCCCGATCATTGATCAACCACCTCTCCTCTTCATCCCTTTTTGTGTTTTGATACGAACCGTCTCTTCGAGTGCCGCGAGTTGCAACTGGGTCCGACCTGACCCTTCGCTGGATTTCCTTGAACCCTTCCATAGTGATCTTCGTCCCGCCCGGGAAGTTCTGCTCCGCCGAGTCGAGGATGGCCGGCCAAGACAGTGAAGTCTTTTAACCACCCGAGGGATATCAGCATGTGCTCATCGGCTCCAAAAACTCCGCGATGTCACCCATCCGCCACTAAACGGCCCTGGCAATTTCCTGGGAAGCATCCAGGGGACGTCGGGGTCATCTATGGCTGTTTTTAGCTTTCGGGGGCAGGGCAATCGCATGTAAAAATCACGTTGAAAGAACTTTGAGCAGATAGCCAAGGTCCCATGCTGCTTTGAGACGTTTGGTTTGCATGCCGCCTTTGAGGGAATTTTCCCGTTTCA
>JBAZGB010000169.1:0-2831 GCA_041653135.1 Eubacteriales bacterium
ACAGGGTCGCTGGCCAGGGATCATGAATGCAGGAACGGATATATATCTCTTTTCTCTTTCCGGTCTAAAAGGAGCAGTTTTTGCTTGACAAAATTAGGCCATATAGATGTTACACGGTTGGCCCAAATGGGCTGTATTTTGTTTTTCCAAGATCCTCGTCACGCAAATGCAGAAATCCGCCAACATAAGGTAAGTAGCGCATTGCTTCTGTTCCGATTTTTCCGATCGTAAACAGGCGCGCCAGAGCTCTTGCAAGTCGCTCCAACCGCGCCACCACTTCAGCCGTGATTTCTTTGAACACACGATCCGAATTGGGATCTTCCTCAAGCTCTTTCAGCAACCTTGGGCGAGAAATCAATAAAGCTGTTTCAAGACTCTCCCACTCCCTATCTGGAGAGTCAGTAGCCGGCGTTCGGCCCAAAACGACATCCAAGTGGTGATAACGCGCTGCTTGTCCAAATCGGCCCAAGACTTTAAAAAATGGCAATAGTTCATCTGATTCGAGATATGCCAAATCTGTTTTTGCAATCGGGATGGAATCAATGTACTGAGACAGGAAGCACTCCTCACGAACTTTTTTCAGCAATAACTCTAAATCATGGCCCTGACGTCCTGAGGGTATTTCGTTGGGTTTGGGAAAATCGCCCGTCTTTTCGAGGTGTCTAAGACATAGGATAACTTTTAAAAAACGTTCAAATCCACTAGACAGTGTTAAAAGCGGCATATGATAGAAGTCATTTGCGCCATCCAATTGTTGCAACTGGCCAAACCCGGATCTAATTAGGCGTACTGTATCTAACAACTCCTGATCAATTGCAAGTTTTTGAAGCGTATTTGGTGCCACTATCGTCTCCGTGTAACGAAAAAATCAGCCGGAGCGTAGCGATCGGCTGTATTGCTTTTGTTATGGATTCATTTACGTCTTGTCCAAATTGTCTTAACGCTTAGTTCTTTGTTAATGCGTTCTGTCGATTCACCAGATAATTTAGAATGCCTTATAGTTTCAATCTTCTCAGTAAAGGTTTCGATAAAAACATCTTTCGACTTGTCTGTATTACCAATCCAAAACTGTTCATTTGTATGATCATCCTTCCTAATTATAACGACGATGCCAGCATTATCTTTCTTATCCTTTTTGGGTGCTATAAATTTATCATAGGCCAGCCAAAGAATTGAAGCTATGGAGGCAGCGGACCCAGCGGTATTTAGCAGTAGCATAAAGTCAATCGCTGCTGCGCGAGCCATACCCGGCGATGGTGGCGACATCTCATATGTTTCAATATCGCTGGCTTGATTTTCTATGAAAGTAAGGACCTCTTCTGGAGAAATTGTACCTTTCGTATTTGCAAGCGCAAGACCTATTGCCACATTTTTCATGATTTTCCTCCATAACATTGTTTATATGGATCGGTGTTAATATAGCAAACGCCGACAGCACTGTCGGCCTAACACCCCTCTATAAAATCTGTAATTTCGAACTTAATAGATCAACATCAAACGACAATCAACCTCCATTATTTTCAATCGCCCTGTGTGATAAAGCGGGTTTAGCGGGTCAGGATCGATATACAGACAGGAAGAAAGAAGAGAGCCGATGCGGCAATAAGGCCGTAGGAAAACCAATTGACGTATTTTTCATACTTCAGCAGACGTTCATCCCAATCGCTGTATTCGATAAATCGGCGGAACCTGTGGAGTAGTTTTGCTAGATGGTAGGTTTTTGGTTTATCCATGCTTCCCGCGTCAAAAGTATTTTCAAAAAAGATAATTTTGCTTTGCATATAGGTTTTCCTCTGTTTTCCTGAAAAAATTATTTATGATATTTGCGTACCACGGCGGTAATCACCCCCGCGATGCGTAACTCTTCTTTGGGAATAATCGGCGGATATTTGGGATTGGCCGCCTCCAGCGTTACGGTTTTTCCTTTTTTGCAAAAGTATTTCATCGTCCAGTTGCCGTCCACTTCCGCCAGGATAATGTCGCCATTTTTCGGCTCTCTGCCGCGCTCCACAATCACCAGATCTTTGTTCATGATGCCCGCGCCTTCCATGGAATCGCCGGTGACGGATAAAAGAAAAGAAGTTTCGGGACGATTGACCAGATATTCGTCAAAGGAAATTACATCGCGCAGCTCTTCTTCCGCGGGCGAGGGAAATCCGGCGCACACTTCTCCGGCCAGAGGCAGAGCAAGCGACAGACGCGCGGGCGCCAAAAATCCTTTCGCGTCTTTTTGCAGCACCCCCGCGCTGATTAATTTTTTCACCCAGAAATCGACAACGCTTTTGGAGCGCACGCCGATGATTTCCGCCATTTCCGAATACGTCGGCATGCGCCGGTTTTTCCGGAAAAAGGTGAAAATCTTTTTTTCCACATCCTCTAAAGTTCGCTTGACTTTCATGACGGCTATGCTATAGAACGATTGTTCTATTGTCAAGAGTTTTTGTTGAAGATAAAAACAGCAGAGGCAAAACGTGGGCAAAAATGTTTGACACGCAAGGCGAAAAAAGCTAGCCTGCAGAAACTTAACTAGCTGAAAATAATTAATATTTTATCCGGGTGCTCCACTATGGTTACAAAAGACAAAGTTATTAAGGTTTTGGCCACCGGTTTCGGCGCGGGGCTTTCGCCGGTGATGCCGGGGACGGCGGGAACGCTGGTAGGGGTTTTGTTTTGCCTGGCTTTTTTGCCCCTGCACTGGATTTTTAGGTGTTTATTTGTAGCGGTTCTGGTGGGTGTTGCTGTTTATGTGAGCGGGCGTGCGGAGGAAATTTATGGCAAAAAAGATGACCAGCGCATTGTCATTGATGAAATAGCCGGATTTCTTCTGGCCA
>JBAZGB010000170.1:0-2787 GCA_041653135.1 Eubacteriales bacterium
TAGGTTTATTGAGGTGTTCCTTCTTTTTGCTTTTTTTAAGCAAATACCAGCACTTTTTTAAAAACTTTCCCCCAATTGGCTATTGACATTTAACCGCTGGACTTATTGTTATTTTTTGGAGTGTTTTACTTTACATATAAAAGCGCTATTTTCCCCTTATACGCTTATCACTGCCAACTATTATCAAGAATACAGCCATCGATAGAGACGGTTACAACGCTCCATGGTATAATCTTGCCGCTATTAGCCAAGGCCTGCTTAACCATATTTGCGATCCCGCTGCAGCAGGGTACCTCCATACGTAGCACTGTAACACTCTTTATTTCATGTGCTTTAAATATCTCTGTCATTTTATTCGCGTAGTTTTCGTCATCCAGCTTCGGGCAACCGATGATAGTGATTTTACCGCTCATGAAATTATCATGGATGTTATGGTAGGCGTAAGCTGTACAGTCTGCCGCTACGAGCAAATGTGCATTGTCGAAATAGGGGGCGTTAACTGGTACGAGCTTGATTTGACAGGGCCATTGACGAAGCTGTGATCCGCTTAATGCAATATCTATCACAGGAGCAGTTATTGCCTCATCTTTTCTTTCTATCGTCCTGGCCTGTATGCCGGCACATCCGCAGGCTAATTTTTCCTGTATGGAATTAACTCTGGTTTCTAAATGTTTTTTAACAGCTTCTTCATCAAACGCTTCAGCCACACGCTCTTCAAAGATAATTGCTCCTGTAGGGCACACCGGCAGGCAAGCCCCCAATCCGTCACAATAACTGTCCGAAACAAGTCTTGCTTTGCCCTCTACAAGCTGTAAAGCTCCCTCGTGACAGGCGTCAACGCAAAGTCCGCACCCGTTGCATTTTTCGTCATCTATTTTTATGATTTTTCTTTCCACCTGAAAGATCCCCCTTTCTTTTTTCTTTTGTGCTCGTAGTTCAATTTTATTATAATGAAAATAAAAAAACGGTAACCCCAGTTACCAAAAGCATGAGGTATAAAAATGTTTAACAAATCAATGAAGACACTTTTAACATGCGAGTTGTTCAAGGGAATGAACTCCGCTGAATTGATTAGCGTTCTTACCTGCCTGAATCCAAAAGTGTATAGCTACAAAAGAAGCGAGTTGGTCGCGATGGAAGGCGATCAATTAACAGGTCTGGGGATAGTTCTTGCAGGAGATGTCGTAATCACCAGGGAGAACGCAGTCGGCAGCCGGATAATCATAGCGACGAACGGGCCTGGTGGAATGTTTGGAGAAATAGCCGCGTTTGCAGGTAATTATATATGGTCTGATACAATTATCGCGCGTGAAGCCTGCAAGGTAATGTTTCTGCCAGGTGAAAAGATAGTCGGCAGTTGTGAAAATGCATGTGTCAGTCATAAGCTGATGATAGCAAATATACTTAAAATAATATCCTTAAAAGCTCTTATGCTGAACAAAAAAATTGACTATCTGGTTATTAAAAGCATGCGTGGAAAGGTATGCGCTTATCTGCTCGAGCAGTTTAAAAAACAGGGTAAGCAAACTTTTGTCATGCCGCTGAAGCGAAATGAACTGGCAGACTTTTTAAATGTATCCAGGCCCTCCCTTTCACGCGAGATGGGGAAACTGAGGGATGAAGGTGTTATTGAATTTCACAGGGCTTCGATAAAAATCAAAGACCTGAACACCCTGAAGACTCTGGCAGAATAATAGAAGCAGAACGGGAAAATTTTAGAATACTTAAGGAGGTATATTTGGGTTAGATGAAAGCAGAAAAGATAAAAAACATCTGCTGTCTGGGAACGGGCACAATGGGTTTTGGCATTGCCCTCGTCTTTGCAATGGCGGGTTATCAGGTTCGTATGTTTGGCCGTTCAGACGAAAGCATAAAGCGTGGTTTTATTAATATTAACGCCGCACTTGACACTTTCTGCAAAAATGGCTTGGTACAAGCAACGGATGTTTCTGAGATATTGGGACGGGTTAACGGCGTCACGACCGTGGAACAAGCCGCAGAAAGCGCAGATTTTGTTGTCGAAGCAGTTGCTGAAGATCTTGCTGTCAAGCAAGAGATCTTCGCGAAGATGGAGAAGCTTTGCCCGCCGGATACGATATTTGCAACCATTACTTCCGGCTTGAGCCCGACAGCCATAGCTGACGTATTGGAACATAAAGAACGATTTATTGTTGCTCATTTCTGGAATCCGCCTTATTTATTGCCGCTTGTTGAGATTGTCCCGGGAAAGCACACTATGAAACAGGCAGTCGATACAACCTGGAAGCTGATGGATAAAATCGGTAAAAAACCGGTATTATTAAACCGTGAGGCGATGGGTTTTATCGGTAATCGTCTGCAATTGGCGCTGCTTCGTGAAGCGCTTTATATTGTGGAGACAGGCATTGCAACCAAAGAAGCAGTTGATACAACCGTTAAATATAGCTTTGGACGCCGTTTATCGACGACCGGTCCGCTTGAAAGCACAGATCTTGGCGGTTTGGATATTTTCTGTAACATTTCCAAGTATCTTTTAAAAGATCTATGCAGCAGCACGAATCCTTCACCGTTATTAGAGGCTGCGGTTGAAAAAGGGAATTATACTAATAATGCATCGGTAATATTATATTGCTCGGATTTGTGGTTTCCCTTAGCGCCGGCTGTAATCAGAATATATTCATAATTAGTAACTACTCAGCTACGCAAAAATATTTTCTTAAACGGCGCCTCAATAGAAAAATAGTTCTGGACTCAGTGCTACAAATCATGTAATATGGAAACATGAAAACAGAAGCTGAATTCCGGGTA
>JBAZGB010000171.1:0-2731 GCA_041653135.1 Eubacteriales bacterium
ATTGAAGAAGAAAAAAAGCGATTAAAAGATTCATTCGGTTCCCAAGGTGCTGATAAAGTCATTATTGCTGCAAAGGATATCAAAGCAATGAATATGGGTATTCAGTTAGTTAATAAAGGTGGCACTCTACTATTCTTTGCCACACCGCACCCATCTGAATCCATTAATCTTTTTCCCTCATTTCTATTTTTTAATGAAATTACCATTACCTCAAGTTATTCAGCCGACCATTTAGATACAAAAGATGCCCTTCAAATGATTTCGAACAACGATATCAATACTGAAGGTTTAATTACTCATATCTACCCATTGGAAAATCTTTCAGATGCAATTAAGCAAACTGCTAGCAGGGGGCAGAGTCTTAAAAATATTATTAAGTTTGATTAACAGAGGAAAAATGGCTTATACAATTGATTTAACAAATAAGATTGCTATTATTACAGGAGCCGCAAAGGGGATTGGCAAAGAAACTGCGAAACTCTTGGCAGTAGCTGGAGCTCAAGTGATCATCGATGATATCGTCGAAGAAGAATCATTAATCCCCATCCTCGATGAGATCGGAAAACTCGGAATCCGCCCCTTCTATATAAAAAAGGATATATCGATTGAAGGAAATGCCGACCAGTTGGTGAAATCTGTAGTGGAGAAGTTTGGGAAAGTCGATATTCTTGTAAATAATGCCGGTGTTGTTGCAAATTGGCAAAAGAGTTGGGACGTACATGTAATGGCTCCATATTATTGCTCTGAAGCAGTTAAAGCGGATATGGAGAAAAGAAAAGAAGGCAGAATTATCAACATTTCATCCACTTGTGCATTTTCGGGAGGAACCGGTATTCCACAATATGCCACAACAAAAGGAGGGATGTTCTCTTTAACGCGATTTCTCGCCAGAGAATACGCACCTTTGGGCATATTCGTCAATGGTGTGATGCCAGCCGTGATCATGAGCGATATGATTATGACCCGTTACGATAATGAAGCGGAAATGCTTGCACATTACACACCAATTATGCCCATTAAAAGAATTGGCTACCCAATTGATATCGCAAGAATTATTCTTTTCCTGAGTTCAGAATTGTCTAGCTTCTTGGTCGGTGAAGTCATCGTTGCCGACGGTGGAAGAATGCATGTGGGTATATAAAAGGAGAAATAAAATGAAAAATTTAGTTGAAGAATTAAAATACCTTACTTCTATTCCTGCACTATCAGGGCTGGAAGATAAAATGATAAAAGAGATGATTGCACGCTTTACACCCCTAGCAGATGAAGTTAATGTGGATAAAATCGGAAATGTAACCGCTACTTTCAAAGGCAAACACGGAACATCCCCATCGTTACTTATTTTTGCACACATTGACGAACTTGGCTTGATGATCTCAAAAATTGAAAACGACGGGTTCCTTCGCTTCAATCGAATCGGGGGAGTCCCTGAAAAAACGCTAATGGGGCAATTCGTTGATGTTCATGCTCTTGATGGAAATTCCTTTGTTGCCGGGCTGGTCGGAACATACGCACATCACCTTACCCCCCCAGAATGGAAATATACGGTTCCAAATCACGAAAAGATGTATATTGACTTAGGATTGGATTCTTGTAAAGAAGTCCTTGCGAAAGGTATTGATATTGGTAGTGCTGTCACATATCAACACAACTTCCATCAGATTGGCAATAATAAAATCACAAGCAAGACTCTTGATAACCGAATTGGCATTCTATTGTTAATTGCGTTAGCTGAGCATCTCAAAGATAATCCAGCAGAAGGAACTGTTCATCTTGTCGCTTCTGTACAAGAAGAGTTTAATGTTCGCGGTGTTATGCCGGCTTTTTATCGCCTTGAACCGGACGCCGCTATTTGCATTGACATTACGCCAGCTTGTGATCCACCAGACTTAAATCACAAATATTCCATATCATTAGGAAAAGGTCCCGCAATCATGCAGATGAATTTTCATGGGCGGGGTACTCTGGGTGGGCTCATTCCGAACCCAAAACTGCGTATGTATATGGAAAAAACTCTCACCAATAAAAATATCCCATTTCAAAGAGAAATTATTCTAGGTGAAATCACTGATGATGCATTTACTTTAATGTCGGGAACACAAGGCACTGCGATGGGACACTTTTCCATTCCTATGCGCTATTCCCATTCTCCCGTTGAGACATCAGATATTCGTGATATTGAAATGGCAATTAGTGGAATAATTTCTATCGTTGATAATTTTAATGGCAACGTGGACCTCAAACGTGGTTAAGAACGCGTTGCCTTATTCCATAAAGGGAAAATTATGGTTAAGATAGCACCTTCGCTTGTAGCCACATCTATCCTAGATCTTCCTCGTACCATCAAACGTCTTGAAGCTGTAAACACAGATTACCTTCATTTTGATATAGAGGATGGTTCGTTCGTTCGTGAGATGAATTTAGGGATCAAGATTATTAAAGACGTTCGTAAATTCACGTCTCTACCTTTTGATGTACACCTTATGATGGTTGATCCGGAATGGATTATTCCTGAACTTGCAAACATTGGTATTGATTTATTGTCTTTTCATTTTGAAGCTACTCGGTATCCAAGAAGGGTTCTAAGAATAATCACGGAGGCTGGAATGCGCGCCGGACTAGCATTTAATCCTAAAACATGTATTCCGGATTTGAATTTATTTTCTCCATATCTATATTTTGTGAACATTCTCACAACAGAACCTGAGTTAGGCGGCGGTGTTTTCCTTTC
>JBAZGB010000172.1:0-2717 GCA_041653135.1 Eubacteriales bacterium
AAGAAAGGGGAAGATAGATAATAGAATTTGTATAGCGTGTTTTAATCAGACTGATGAAAAGCGGGAACTTATGAGTAAGTGCCATAAGGATATAAAACAATCAGATGATTTTGTGCAAAAACGTGCTGAGGCTATTAGGCTTGCATATACATTACCTGAACATAAAGAGAATTTGTCTAAGGCTATGAGGGGTCGTGTTGTGTCAGATGAAACAAGAAAAAAGGTTAGTGAATCTAATAAGGGGCAAAAACATTCTATTGAACAAGATTTAGCACATTCTATACGAATGAAGGAAAAATGGAATGATCCTATTTTTAAAAATGAAATGTTGAATAAGTTATTTTCTTCGCCTAAAGTTACTCCAACAAAACCAGAATTAGTTTTAGATAGCATTCTACAAAAATATTTTCCAGCGCAATGGGCTTATAATGGTGATAATTCGTGTAAGTTTAGAATTGATGGGAAAATTCCAGACTTTGTAAATCTTGATGGAAGATTGATGTTGATTGAACTTTTTAGTGTGCATCATTGTCCTATTTTTCGTAAAAATATTAGACCTAGCGCAATCGGGAAAATTAGGTTGGAGTTATTTAAGAAGTTTGGTTATGATTGTTTAATTATTTGGGAGCCTGAATTGAAAGATATAGATCATGTTGTTAAAAAAGTAAAAACGTTTATGGGGGCAAGCTAATAAATGGTGATGAATAATAATCCTCCAAATGATGAAAAATGGGAAGGGTTTGATTTATTTCCTGAAAGGGATGATGTAGTCTTACCTGATGAGCCATCGCAAGCAGATAATAAAGGTAGTGGGGGATATGGTAGCGCCACACAAAATATGGTGCGTTCTCCAAAACTTAGCGATGTACAAACAATTGATAAAAGGCTTTTCCCTGATCTTGGAAAAACATTTTTAAATAATCTTATGATAGCCGGAATTTTTCCTGATCTTTATAATGATTTGTTTGATATAATTGTTAAGGGTTTACTACTTGAAAATTCAGAGATGACACTTGAAGAAGCAGTTTGTACTGCGGAAGTTGCGTTGAGTGTTGGTATAGATAGGGAAGGGCGGATTGATGCTATTGCTATCTTAGGTTCGCCACAAGTTGCATCAGAAAATGAAAAAAAGTTAATAGGTAATTTTTAATGGCAGAAGATAACTATAATTTAGCTCAAGCTGATCTTAGAATTGTGAGTGGTGAACAAGGGTCTGGAAAATCGACGCTGGCAACAGCCCTGATAGTGGATGATTGTTATTCACATTTAACTGGAATAATTAATACAGATACAGGAGAGTATAGAAAAGCGCAACCCTTAAATGAGAATGAAATAAAATCGTTAGAATCTAAAGGAATAACGTATCATCTTTTAAAACATATAAGAGTTTTTTCAAATGTGGATGATTCATCTCGTATTGTAGTAAAGCCTAAAGGGTGGGTTATTGATTCTCCTATAAGAGTTTTTACAAATTACCAATTGTTCGGCATAAGACATAAACTTATAGGGGCAGAAGATATTATTGAAAGTATAAATGATGATACAATAACTGATGCATGGTTGGCACTAGACGAAAGTGTATTTACGGATAAACAGGATTCGATGACATCATTAGTAAAAATGGTGGCAAAATTTATGGCACAAGCAAGGCGTAGAATGCTTCATGTAATTATAATTGCTCAGGAAGCGAGTATGATTGCTACTCGTTTTATATTATTTTCAACTACAAGAATAGAATGTAGTTATGATGAGGATACTTATATTGTAGATTATGAAGTGAGTAATAATTCAAAAGTTATGCAATCATCGTTTCTTTATGCGCCTGATTATTGGAAATTTTTTAAAACTCGTGAAATTGTAAAACAACCACAATACAAGGTTGATAAGATACTTACAGAGATGTATAAACCATCAAAGAGGTAGAACAGTATGAAAAAACAATGGATTATTATTATATTATTGGTAATTATTTTATTAAGTATGGTGGCTTGTACTACTTATAATCCATTATCTAATGATTTATATACTAAGAATGTTTATCCATCAACTACGAATACATATGATATAGGTAGCGCAGTTCTTCAATACGATAAGGTTTATACAGGCGAATTATATTTAAACGGAGTTTTATTCGGTGGAGTAAGTTCACAATGGGTGGATGATGCAAATGGAATAGAATACACATCAGGGAGTGTTGGAATAAATACTCCATCAGTCGCAACCAGTTTGGTAAAAATTTATTCTAATTCTGGCACTAAGAGTCAACCAGTATTGTCTGTTTCTGATAATACTGCATCAGCAGGGGCAAATGTAATTTATGCCGGTACTGTTGGAGCTAAGACAGATCATACAACCACTATACAAGTAGATAATTATGCTACATCAGGGTCAGCAGGAAAAAATAAATATGGAGTAAGAATAACTTCTGGTAGCGTTTGGAATGGTGCAGGTTCAACTAACTATGGATTGTATATTGATACTCCAATAGGCGGGATAAATAATGTTGCAGCATTTATAGATGGCACAACGGATTTATCAGACAATGAGTTAAATAATGTTAGTCTTTTAAATTATACTGACCCAACAGAACTAACTATCAATGCCGGAGCGATAACGGTTACGCAATCCTTTCATACAGTTGATACAGAGAGCGATGCACCTATTGATGATTTAGTCACAATTAATGGAGGTTCAATAGGTGATACGCTTACGTTGTC
>JBAZGB010000173.1:0-2716 GCA_041653135.1 Eubacteriales bacterium
ACGTGATTTTCGGTTATCTCGGTTACCCGGAATTCAGCTTCTGTTTTCATGTTTCCATATTACATGATTTGTAGCACTGAGTCCAGAACTATTTTTCTATTGAGGCGCCGTTTAAGAAAATAATTTTACGTGGCTGAGTAGTTACTAACCAAGCATAATTAAGGAGGAGATTTCAGGTATGGATTTTGATCTTTCAGAGGAGTTGCAAGATATCCAAAGGCTTGCCCGCGATTTTGCTGAGAATGAGGTAAAACCTACCGTTGATGCCGATGACAAGGCGCACCGCTTCCGCCCCGACCTTGTCAAAAAGATGGGCGAGTTGGGCTTTTTTGGCTGTGCCGTTCCCGAGGAGTACGGTGGAAACGGCATGGGTTATGCGGCTTTAGCCATCCTGGCTGAAGAAACGGCCAGAGTGTGGAGTTCCTTGAGGCTGGCTTTTGCGGCAAATTTACTGGGTCCTGCAATGACCATCCTGCGATACGGCAGCGAGGAGTTAAAGAAGAAATACGTTCCGCCTCTGGTCAATGCGGATGTATTTGGCTGCTTTGCCTTAACGGAGCCGAATGCAGGCTCCGACGTGGCGGCCATGAAAACCAAGGCCATTCTTGACGGAGATCATTACGTTTTAAACGGCACCAAGATGTGGATCTCATACTGCACCGTAGCTGATGTAGGATTGGTTTATGCCTACACCGATCCTTCAAAACCGGTAAAGGGAATGTCCGCCTTTATCGTAGATATGAAGTCTGAAGGAATTACCAATGAAGCAATTACCGAAAAGCTCGGCAACTGGGGCGGCCCGGTAGGCGAAATCATTTTTGAAAACTGCAGGGTTCCGAAAGAAAACCTTCTGGGCAAAGAAGGCGAGGGTTTTGTTATTGCTATGAAACAGCTCGATGACACCCGCCTTGCTTCCATGGCCGGCGCCCTTGGCGTCGCCCAGGCATGTCTGGATACGTCTCTTGAATACTGCAACCAGCGCGAGCAGTTCGGCCAGCTGATCGGCAAATTCCAGATGATCCAGGATCAGATCGCCCAGATGGTGGTGGATATAAACGCCGCCCGCCTGATGGTCTACAAGGTGGCTTTCCTGAAAGACAAGGGCCGGGCATGCACACTGGAGACCTCCATGGCCAAGCTTTTTGCCGCTGAGACGGCGAACAAATGCGCGGACTATGCGATGAAGATTTACAGCGCCTACGGATATTCCGAGGAGTACCCGGTGGCCAGGCTCTTCCGGGACGCCAAGTACTACCAGATCGTCGAGGGTACGAGCAATATTCAGAAGACAATCGTTGCCAACGACGCACTGGGTTACAGAAAGGCCAATAAGTCGTAAGTAAATAAACATAAAAACAGAAGTCAGCAAAAGAGGGGATTAAATTATCAAACCCCCTCTTTTTGTTTTTTTAATTGATTTTCTAAAGTTCACCATTGAAATACTCTTGCACAAAAGTTTTCAAATTATTTTTAAAAGATATATTTCCCAGAACAGTTTTATGCTATAATTTGACTATAATTTGCATAATCCGACATTATTTTCTTGTATGCAAGATAAGGTGCGTGCCAGGAATGAGATTATTAAAACCAGACTTATTAACTGGTAAAATTCATAATGATATAAAAAATATTTATGGTTTTAGCCTTTTAGAAGTAGTGGTCGGCCTAATAATTCTTGCTGCGCTGCTTATTCCTCTGGTTCGTCTCGTCCCTGACTATTATGAGATGACCAGCCGTTCAAGTGAGAGGGCTTTTTCGATTAGCCTGGCTCAAGATAAGATAGAGGAATTTAAAAGCATGAAAAATATTAATGACCTTGGCCCGACGGCTATTCCAAACCATACTGATTATATGTTCCAGGTTACCGGGAGCAGGACAGATGCGGCGGGGAGTCTGACAGCAAATCCGGATCCCGGGACGTACAATATAACTGTGACTATTTACCATACAATAAATGGCGTGACAAAGGCAACCGGGTCTTTAACAGGCGAGGTACAAGTGGGGTAGCAAACGGGTGAATTTCAATGTTCACAAAATCCGTCAAAATGGATTTACACTTATAGAGGTAGTTATATCTCTGGCAATGCTTGTTTTATTATCATTGAGCGTTTATAAAATCATAACCTATCAGAACTGGTCAAGAAATGACCTCTGGGAAATCTCGGAAGTTCAAAATGAGTTCAGAAACATCTCAACACGTATAA
This sequence comes from Eubacteriales bacterium, assembly GCA_041653135.1. GTDB lineage: Bacteria > Bacillota > Desulfotomaculia > Desulfotomaculales > Nap2-2B > 46-80. The sequence goes on from JBAZGB010000173.1 coordinate 2,205, forward strand.
CCAATGATGTAAGGCGGTGTTCGGGAGTAGAAAATTTGGGAAGCGGCACTGGTCCCACTACCAGCGCCCTTATTTTAGAAGAACCGGACGGCAGTTATATCTGGTATTTCTACTCTTCTGGCGGCATCTACCGCGGTGAGGGCAGCACAGGAGGTTCCGGTTATCCGAATGTCACTGCTGCTAATTCTGTACGTATTTCAAACACATATAAGCGTTCAGGCGCGACAAAAGGGTATATTCGCAGTTTCAACGCGTACTACAAAAATTCTTCCGGTACTACGGAAACAGATAAATCTCTGGTCAGACGTGTCGAATATATTTTAAAGGGAAGCTACTGGAACAGGGATAACCCGAATGATTACCTGCAATATCACACTTCGGCTTATATACGGATTTACTCTTAAAAGAGTATCAAAAGTCCAGCGGTTAAATGTCAATAGCCAATTGGGGGAAAGTTTTTAAAAAAGTGCTGGTATTTGCTTAAAAAAAGCAAAAAGAAGGAACACCTCAAT
>JBAZGB010000174.1:0-2699 GCA_041653135.1 Eubacteriales bacterium
TGCGTCTGCCGCTCCTTGCAGCAGAACGTCGCCTGCTGTTAGCGCCGCTACTAAGCCCTGTAAGTATTCGATACGCTCAATTATGCTGCCGTCGGCGTTGGCTGCGACGTTGGTTGATGCATACATGTTATTTGAGTTGTCATAACCCAAGATGTTTTTTGGATTATCAGCCATTTATCTTACCTCCTTATCGAAATAGGAGGCCCGAAGGCCTCCTGATTAGTCATAGATTGCAGTAAGCATCGGGCGGCCCTTCTGGTTCGGGTCGAGGATATAAACTGCGCCGCCGATAACAGAACCGGTTGCCTGATCCAGATGCACCCTGATGCAGTCGAAGTCGTCATCCAGGTCAAGCATCATCGCCTCAAAGGGAATAAAGTATATCCTGTTTGCCCTGTCGGGAATGGTAAATGTATCTCCGGTCACGGCAACGCGAAGCAGGATGTCCTCATCAATTCCAATTCCGTCAGCTGATGCAGTATAGCCGGAAGTGCCGGTAACTGTCTCGGTATCCACAAACGCAGTTTCATTTACAGTGTAGAGCAACAGGTAAGTACCCATATCAGCGTAAACAACGGCGGATGCACCGCCAGCGCCGGTGACTGTTTCACCAACCGTAAAGGTACCTGTTTTGGTGTTTACTTTTAGCTTGCAACCGGTCATGAACATTTCGGTAAATGACAGGGCTTTTTCACCTGTTGCCGCAACGTCTTTCGCCTGGTACATTGTCACTTCTATGGTTCCGGCAGATGCGCCGATCTGAATCAGCACGCCGCCGACAGGGTAGTTCTTTAAGCTGATGTAATCCCCGGCATTTGCGCCGGTGTTCAGGTCTACCGGCCAAATAGCCGGAACCGCATGTATGCTTTCAGCAATGTTTCTTCCGTACATTTTTCTAACCTCCTGATTTAGATTTGATTATCAAAAAGAGGCGGGGGTTGCCGCCTCTTGTCTTTATGACCTGGCCGCCAGAGCAACGAAGCCGGAACGCTCTTTTGAGCCTTTAAACGGCACGATTTTTTCAGTGAACTTGGGCTTGCCGTTAATCCTCATGTACCAGCGCAGACAGCGCTCGGTGTAAACGAATTTGACATGAATGGACTCAGCCTCCTGGACTTCGCCTTTACGGACAATAACGAAATCGGAAGGGTCTATAACCATAAAGTCGCCCAGGGTTCCGGGAGCCTCACAATGTTCAAAGGGAATCGCAGGACGTCCCTTAAAAGAGCCGTATCCAGCGCCGGAAATCCCGCCGGCAGGCATGTAAACAAGGTGGCTGCTCACACCTTCGGAGATGTTCAAGCTATCGAACTCGGGCTCAAGTTCCTGGTTATACAGCCAGATTGCATTACCACGGTTTTCTTTCGGTACCCGTGCCCACATATTCGTGATGTTTTTCGCCAGGATTGGAGTGCTGGCCAATGTCTGCCCAGTTTCAATCGGCACAGACACCAGGCTACCTGCTTTCAGGATGCCCAGCATATGACCGACGCCGTTGCCTGTGAACATTTCCTCGGTAAGGGTAAATGCAATTTCCTTCGGGACGTTATTTCTGATCAGGCTGGCCAGCTGGGGAATGTCTTGCATCTGACGCTCCGTTAAATAGGACAGAGCCATTAAATCCTCAAGTTTACATTCCCAAGTGGCGTAATCATCAACCTTGAAAGCAGTTACAGTGTCAGCCTCAGCACGACGGTAAACACGGACGCCGCCCCAGCGATAGCCGGTGCCACGGTTTCGGTCTTTGATCATCAGCACTTCAGCCCGATCGGAATTGTCTCCGATTTCGATTTTGGTGCATTTACTCAGGATTTCATCTTCTTCGATAGCCGTCTGAATCAACCCGGGAACGAATGTCGGCTGAATCATAAAGCCGCCCTCACTCGGCACTCCGGAAGAGCCGCCGGTAGCATTCTGTATCTGCTGGAGACGGTTGCTTACAACGCCGCCGGGCATACCTGCTTGGATAACGTCGTAAATCTGCTCGGCCAGATTGCCGTAGGGCTCGTCGTGCTTTTTCGGCTGGGCAAAGGGAGGACGGTACCCCTGATGCTCGGGAGCTTTCGCCTTTGCTTCAGCTTCTTCGAGCTTCTCTAAGCGAGCAATTTCTGTTTCATTGTTGTCGAACTCTTTCTCCATGGCTTCGTAATTTGTGACCTCTTCCTCGGTCAGGGTGTCCTTGTCCGCCAGGGCGCGCATATCAGCAAGTAACGCGTCTTGCCTGGCATAGAGCTTTTGCAGTTTGTTCATGCGTTTTTCCTCCTGTGGGTAGATTTTTCGCGCACACTGACGCGTTTTTTATAATCAAAAACCCGGCTCGCTTGAGTCGGGTCTGATTCCGGGGGAGTATTGTTTTGTGGTGGTTCATTAAGTGGGGTCTCATTTTGCTTCATGTAATTCCTAAATTTCTTTATAACTTCCGGCGGTATCACTCCGCACGATATTCCGCTTCTGACCGTTGCGACGAGTCTCGATTCTTCGTCGAACATAATCTCGTCAACGAATTTATTTTGCAGAGCTTCCTGCGCCGTCATCCAAGTATCTTTATTCATTAATGCCAATAACTCCGGCTGGGACATTCCCGTTTTAAGCATGTAGGCATTTGCGATTGATTTATTCCAGCCTTGCAGGAAGTCAGATGCCTTATTCATGTCGCGGTAGTCGCCCCTTGCGCCACCCATAGCATTGTGAATCATTAT
>JBAZGB010000175.1:0-2696 GCA_041653135.1 Eubacteriales bacterium
CCTTGCATTACTTTTGAATGGTTTTTCTCAACAGGTAAAACAGGTCCAAAAATTCGCAGTGACCACCACACAGGACAGACACGCCATCGGAAACTTATTTTTGTTTTGCCATTCAATGCTTCAAGTTTCCACAAACCTTCTCCCCTGAATGCACCATCAATGTAATGCATACGAATCATTTCGTTCTCTTTAACTTCGACTGTTTTTGTTGTGAATTTTACAGTCATTATACCAGGAACGGTAACGTCGCATAGAGTACCTCCTTTTCCACTATAATCCTCTTCACGAAGTTTTGAAGAAAGATACGGATTCCACCAGCTTGTTTTTCCATTATATTCATCGACCATTGCTTTATAGACAACGTCTGGACTGGCATTTATTATCGCTTCGTCAGTGACATCATATTTTGGCGTTTCGCAACCAACCACGGCCATTTTTTCTTCCGCGCTGTAGGCAAAAATTGGCAGTAACAAAACGAATGCTAACATTAGACGTTTCATAGTTTCCCCCCCTTTCTTTAATGGCTATGTATTTCTGTCCTTACTTTTCCAGTTTATTTTAGTGAAATAAACAAATAGGCCTCCAAGGGATAAAATAATCCTCTGGAGGCTAATAATCGACAACTTCTGATAAATCCTTTTCACGGTGGACTCCAGAAAGTTGAGGGTTAGGTTGACGGGTTTACTGACAGCGTAAGAGAACTTATTCTTTTTAAATGCTCTTATTCTTATGGAAAGTCAAGACGATAAATTACTGCCATTTTGATCAAAGATTACCATTCGAAAGGGTGTACGCCAGCCAAAATTACTGGATGCTCTGTTACAGTCAACTATATTTAATTCCTCCCTCAATAAAACATGTTTTACGGCTCAGCATGACAAAAATGGTACGAATAAGTTTATGAGCTGTGGCCAGGACTGCTTTCTTATAAGGCAGTCCGTCTTGCTTTCGTTTTTTGAAGTATGTCTTAAACAAATCATTATTGATAATGACTTTTGTCGCCATGAGCCAGATCACCCTTCTCAAGTGCCGGTTTCCCCTCTTGCTGATTCTACTCTTTCCTGCGTATTTACCCGATTCATAGGTTGAAGGATCGAGACCGGAGGCGGCAATAAGCTTCTTGTCATTTTCGTAAATCTCTATTGCGCCGCCCATCTCAATCAAGAAGTTTATTGCCGTATTTTCTCCTATCCCTTTCATGGAGCAGAGAATCTCCATATCCTGTTTCATCCTTTCGTTTAAGGTGTCCATGAGCGCTTTTGTGGTTTCCTCCATTTGTTCCTCAACATGCATAAGGAGAGATGCCTCCTGCCTGAGGGTAAGCTCTTTTGCTGGACTTGCTACACCAACTGACGATGTGGCGGCATCCATGAGTGCTTTGATGGTGACACGAGGTTTGTTGCCCCGGCCCTTGCACTTAAACACGTTTGCAATAGCGAAGGAATCAGCCCCTTTTATCGTATGCGCGGAAGGATATTCCATTAAGAGGCGAAGGGTTGCTTTTGTAAAGACTCCGGTTATGTGTTCAAGTTCCGGGAACGTGACCGAGAGAATCCTCTTCATGTCGCCCTTAAGCGACGTCATGTGATCGGCAAGCTTTTCTCTTCTCCTTGCGAGGTCTTTAAGCTCCGTTATCAGGTAATCGGGGGTCTTCACCGAGAGGATCTCTTTCTCTTGCAGTATGAACTGGGCAATAGTAAGAGCGTCCTTCTTGTCGGTCTTAGTTTTTCTTAAAGAACGTTTTGAGAACCCATTAATAAGAAGAGGATTGATTACGACCACCCTGTAATCCTCAGCAGCGAGATAGCTAAAAAGGGGGATGTGATACGACGCGGTGGATTCCATACCTAGGAGAAAAGACGTCTTGTCCTCGGGCAATCGGACAATAAGTTTTTCAAACCCTTCCCGGTCCATGGAACAGGTGAGCCTGAAGACCTTCTCTCCTTTCTCTCCTATACAGCAGGCATCAAACTTCTCTTTTGATACATCAAGGCCGACAAAAAAGTTCATGACTTGCACCTCCTAACTGTAGTATAAGAAAAGCAGGAAGTGCCTCCGGCCAATCCTCCTAAGGTAACAAGGGCTCATCCAAGGCCCAATCAACTTATCATGGCTCCAAGAGGCAGGGGACAGACTGAAAAATAAGGGTTCGCACGACCCAGGAAGCTATAAGTCCTCCTGCCTTTCTTGGGGCAAATCTTACCTGCTTACAGAATATTTATACAGGAATTAATGGTAGGAGGAAGCTATACGCATTAATCCGTATGTTCCTTATTTAAGTTCTTTAGAATAGTGAATTTTTGAAATCTAAATCTATTGATAGATGGAGTTAATCAGAATTATATCAATCAGGACAAAAAGGAGGACCAAGAGATTGCCGGGGCCTGCCGGCTGATCAAAAACGCCATCGTATTTTGTGTCGTTTGTTTAAACACACCCAGATTTAGTGATTAGAAAAAATGCACTGCCCTAAAGGTGCTTAGAGCAGTGCACGAAAGAAAACGTTTTTTGAAAATGTAAACAACATATGCTTGATAAAGTCACTTTTAATGGACAAGTTTACACAAATACGTGTCTCTTATACTTTGTTTTCGTAATTACAAATAAAATAAAAGTTATCGCCGGATGTTTACGATTTGTAAGTAAACATAAGCTTTTTGGTTATACTTTTGAGGGACTTTTAGCATGATTTCACC
>JBAZGB010000176.1:0-1000 GCA_041653135.1 Eubacteriales bacterium
TTTTGGCCTCTTCAAGTGTGGATACTTTTCCGATTGAGTAAGTTTGCTTGTCCGAATCCCTCCTAATGACTTTGCCTGTGGTTTCATCCCAGTGCCAGCCACTTTCCTTGGAATCCAGTGCTATCAATTTTCCTCCTCCTTTCGGGCTATTTGTATCTACTATATCAGAAGTGGATGGGTTTGTAAATGGTCTGTTAATATCCGCTTTTGCCAGTCTGGCCCTCATGGTATCCAGGATAGTATGTGCTACATCACCCTTAGACCTCAGAATGGCCAAGACGTCCTCGTCCACAGTACCATCAGCTACTATATGGACGTAGGTGACCGGATGCTTTTGTTTTGGACCAAGGACCCTCTTACGGGCTTGGTCGAAGTCTGTGTAGCTGAAGTTGGTTGAGAAGAATATTTCCATATCAGCTGAGGCCAAGTCTATTCCCAGTCCACCAGTCTGGATTTGTGCAATGAACACTGTGGTATCTGGGTCCTCTCTGAACTGTTTGATTATTTGTTCCCGATTCTTTACGGCTCCATATAGAAGGACTGACTTCCTTCCAATCTTGGTCATGACCTCAGATATGGCTTTTATCTCAGGTATGAACCGGCAGAATATAACCATCTTCTGTGTATTCGGCAGGTCTGATACAAATTCCTTCAGGGCATCCAGCTTCACCCTTCCTATATTATGAATAGTTCCCTCCTCATCCGGAAGGAATCCACCTGTGATTTGCTGAAGCCTGAGGAGCTGAGTCAGTACGATTGGAGCCAGGGCCATCTTGTCACCGAACTCCACAAGGAATTCATTTTCCATCTGGTCGTAGATGGTCTGTTCATCTTTGCTCAGTTCAACCTTGAGTATCTGGTCAACAGGCTGGGTCATGTCATAGCATTCATCCAGTGTGACTCTGTAGGCGATTGAGTGAGCCTTCTCCATCAACTCATCCTGGTGTTTGTATCCAATGACCTCATATCCACCATATCCTCCCATGACTGCATACCTCTT
>JBAZGB010000176.1:1010-2660 GCA_041653135.1 Eubacteriales bacterium
CCTCTTCCGGAAGTTGACAAATGACCTCCCAAAGACTGTTGAGTCTAAGAACCGATATTGAGACCAGATATCCAGAGGACCCTGGCTGATTGGAGTTCCTGTGAGAATCAACTTGTACTTGACTTCATCACCAAGCTTGTGGAGGAACTTGGATTGCTTGGCTCTTCCATTTTTTATTTTCTGACTCTCATCAACTATGACCATATCTGGCTTCCATTTCTTGAGCTGGTCTCCCAGTCTCCAAGAGCTCTCATGATTGATAACGGCTACCTGAAGTTCACCTGAGTTTGAGAAGGAGTCAAGAGGAGTTTTCTTGCCATGTTTCCGGGTCAGATTCACAGCCTCATATATGAAGGAGGCCTTCTCAAATTCATCAATCCAGACTGAGGACACGGTCAGTGGGCATATCACCAGGAGTCTATTGACCTCTCCACGGGAGTGCCTGTATCCGGCGATGGCTATAGCTGACAGAGTCTTCCCAGTTCTCTGCTCCATCAGTAGGGCAGTTCGGTCCATGGCCATACCTATCTGATAGGCTTTTATCTGCTGGGAGAAGGGTTTGATATTGACCGGAAGAGAGATGTTCTCGGTCTTGCTTTCCTTTATATCCTTGACCTTTTCAAGACCCTTGGCTCTCTCCCAGAGCTCCACCAATATGTCCCTGGCTTCCTTGTTGGGTTTGATGGTCTTGTCAGTCAGATATGGAAGCAGACCCTCCATAACCTCTATGCATGGGTAGTAGTGCCACACCTTCAAGTCCGGATTCCACCGGGCCTTCGGTATGGCCTTGGCATTCTCTCTGAAGCTCTTGTAGGAGTGTAGAACCAGTCTCTTGCCCTTCTCACCTGGAATATCAGTGTACTCCAGGTTCATTGGCCCCTGTGGCTCTCTAGCAGCCTCTGGTGTGGGTTGGGCGTCTTCAGCGGGTGGCTTTGCTATCTGGTCATATTCAACTCCCATGGACCGGAGCTGACCAGTGTACTTCTTGATGACCTTGTAGGCTGCTCTCTCCTGCTTTGGAGACCAGTGCTCTTTCTCCATGAGAGACCTCATAAAATAGGAATCGAACCTATTGTATCCGGCTCCATCCAGTGTTACTGCACCATCGCAGCGACTGAGGATTAGCTCTGCCGCTGCTCTAATTGATACTGTCTTCTCTGCCATTTTATTTCAACCTCAGATTGTTATTGGTTCCGATATTCCGAGTTGGTGTGAGACTGACTTCATGTCCGGCTCTCTTACCAGCTGACCAACCATCCTGTGAATATGAGACTCTAGATATCCTCCGTGTTCTTGACTGAGGGTATCTGGTCTGGATGAAGTCCTGAATGGCCTCATCATTTCTAACCACAAGGGCTGTGGACTGGACTGATTGCTGTCTTAGTTCATCCCATTGCACTGCCAGTCTCTGGTCAATCCCAATGACTGCTCCTTGGAAGAATCCTCTCCGGAAGACCGGCTTCCTCTCATATCCGGAATACTCCCGTTGTGCTTTGACTGCCAGATTCTCCAGTTGAAGGGCCAGCCATCTGAAAAGCTCCTGGCATACCTCGGTGTTGTGTTTTTCACCAATGAAATAGACTCTGTTGGAGCTGAACAGGATTGAGCAGAAGTTGTACCTTGAGATTGAAGAGGCCAAAAGCACCTGCC
>JBAZGB010000177.1:0-2658 GCA_041653135.1 Eubacteriales bacterium
AGAGTACCTTCTTACTCTTGATTACGATACTTATTTTACGAAAAATCAAGTTACTCGGCTTATACAGTTGATGCAGGAAAACCCAGAAGCGGATGCAATTATCCCTCTGCAAATTAAACGCGAATGTGATAGCCCGTTAATCGGCAAAGTTAATGAAAAACAAAGACCGCTTTTGGAAATACCGCTAATCGAATTTGAAAAAGAGTTGATGCCGGTTTCGGGCGGCCATTTCGGCCTGACTATCTTTAGGGTTTCGGCGTTAAAGAAACTTAAAAAGCCGTGGTTCCTGCCTGTTCCGGATTCTAATTCCGGATGGGATGAAGGGCGTTTGGATGAGGATATTTACTTTTGGAGAAACTTCTGTGAGTCTGGCTTACAGGCTTATCTTGCCCCCAAAATAGGATTAGCACATTTGCAGTTAATGGCGACTATGCCCGGCAGATTGGAGAACGGTCTGAAGCCGATACATCAATATATTTCCGAATTAGAAAAGAACGGCCTACCCGCGTGGTGCGAGCCGATTCCGTCAAAAATAAAGGTGATAAAATGAAAGTATGGAATAAATTGCGGCTTTATTATGTCCTTTTCAGGTTAGATGGCAATTCGATTGTCAAAAGTTTATTGAGAAGCTTGGCTACGTCAAAAAACAAAGGCGCGTCTCTGCAAGAATTATCAGAAATTATTCAAAAACAACCGGAAGGGTGGGTTTGGAAATGAGAATAAGATTTCTAAAATCATATTTGGGTTTCCTTGCTAATCCTAACGACGAAATAGATACCGAGCAAGTGATAGCTGAAAACTTAATACGCAGGGGCATTGCCGAGCTTGTTTTAGAGAAAATTGTAACTGCGAAAAAACGAGGCAGACCCAAAAAGAATTAAAGCTGGATTCTTGAAATGAAAATAGTCAATAGAATAGCAAGTTGGATTGTTAATAAAGCTACAACAACCGTTAATCCCGAACAATGGTTTACTAATTACTTCGGCGGCGGTTCTCCAACTAAGGCCGGTATCGTAATAAATAACGATAACGCCTTACAGATTTCCACGTATTTCGCCTGTGTGAGAAATATCTCCGAGGATATAGCGAAGCTGCCGTTGATTACCTACAAACCCTTATCTCCGCAAGGTCGAGAGCGGATGAAAGACCATCCGGTTTATTCGATTTTGCACGATGCGTCAAATTCCGAAATGACGGCTATGACGTTACGGGAAACATTGACCGCTCACGCGATTAACTGGGGCAATGGTTATGCTTATATTGAGCGTGATAGATTCGGAAGTGTTACGGCGTTATGGCCCTTGCGCCCGGACAGGGTAAGGCCGTATAGGGACAAGGGCAGTTTGAGGATATATTACGAAGTTTCAGATGATAACGGCCAGAAAAACACCTTTGCCGCGTTTGATATTTTGCATATTCACGGCTTGGGGTATGATGGGCTTTTAGGTTACAACGTAGGCCGATATTCGAGGGAGTGTATCGGTTCGCTCGCCGCCGCACAGGAACACGCGGCTTATTATTTCAAGAACGGGTCAAACTCATCTGGCATTTTGGAGTTGCCGTTTGCTATGAGCCAGAAAGCAAAAGACAACCTGAAAGCGTCTTTCGAGAAGGAATACGGTGGCGCAGCCAATACCAATAAGACAATAGTCTTAGAGGAAGGCGCGAAATTCAATAAAACATCTATCCCGCCCGAAGAGGCGCAGTTGCTTGAAACGCGCCAATTTTCCGTGCCGGAGATTTGCCGTTGGTTTAGAATGCCGCCCAATAAAGTGGCAGACACTACCCGCGCGCAGGGATGGTCAACTTTAGAGCAGACAAATACCGATTACGTTACCGATACGTTAATGCCGTGGTTCGTCCGATGGGAGCAGGAGATAGGCAGGAAGCTTTTTACCATTGACGACATTGAACAGGGTTTATTTGTTCGGCATTTAGCTGATGCGCTTCTTAGGGGTGATATCGCAGCGAGGTACGGAGCTTACGCCGTTGGTCGACAATGGGGTTGGCTATCCGCTGACGACATTCGGGAAAAAGAAGATATGAATCCTCTACCGGACGAAAAGGGTCAGATTTACCTTACGCCGCTGAATATGATTCCGGCAGGTACAGAACAACAACAGGTCAATCTAACAAAACAGAACGACATCCAAAATCAGCCGCCGGACAAACAACAAGATGAGGCTTTGAATGCTATTAAGGAGTCTATACTTGACGATATAGCTGTGAGAATTGCAAACGCTGAAATATCGGAGATTGAAAAGCATATCGACAAGGGCTTTGAAGGTTTCCAGAAGTGGCTTAACGACTTCTACAAAAGCCACGAAAGATACTGCTCGTTATGTTTGGAGCGATATATAAAGTTACCCGCAAGCGTGGCTAAAGAAATGATAGCAAGTAACAGGTTTAATCCCGACAAAGACGATATTCAGATTCAGTTTGCAATTTTCAGGGATAGTATCCGTCAAAAACACAAGGAGTTTATTCGTGGAAAAATATAAATCAATTATGAATTTACTGACTAATCAGGCGTGGGCTATTCTGCCGGAACGTCTTATGGCAATGGCCGATATTGCGGCTTCAGGAATAACCGTAAAAACCCAAAAGCCAACTACGTCACTTGCTCAGCAGAACGTAGCTTACCTTCCATTGTGGGGT
>JBAZGB010000178.1:0-2650 GCA_041653135.1 Eubacteriales bacterium
ATGTCTTATCACTGATCTTTCCGGTCAGGTCAAGATTTATCATGGAAACCTGAACTTCGTGTTTATCCGAACTATACGCAGCCCGGCCCTGGTCACGGTCAGTCATCTCTTCAGGCAACAACAATCTTATGCCAGCACCTGACTCTTTTGAATACAGTCCTTCACCCAGACTAATCGGCGCACTGATCAAATTTCTTACTTTCGCTTCGTTCTCAGGTTCGGCCAATTCCGCCAACTTCGTTAATATATATCTCTGCCGGAAACTTAAAGGCGTAACCCCGTCATTGATTAGCTTCTTCGCGTTTTGAGCGATCGCTATTACCCGGGCCACCGCGTCCGTTCCCTGATTTTGACGAATTTGTTCTACCTGTTGTGCGAAATCCTGCGCATAACTATCATTATAAACAAAACTGGGAGCGATATACCCATAAATATCCACCATAGTTTCATACGAGGTCAACAATCGCCGGGCAGTCATGTCAGCCATCTTTTGATTAATTTGTTTACCTCCCGTCCCTGAATCTTCGGAAGAAACAGCCGCCAAATATTCACTGACTTGCGCTTTTGCCTCCGCGCTCCGAGAAGAAAGCAAATTCGCCCGTTTAATAGCTAACCTTGTTTCCTGGTCAATATCCGCATCCGCGGTTTCTGCCGTGTATCCATAATACTCTTTTGTCGTCTGCTGCGCTATCACGGCATCTAAAAGACTGGCCACGCCCAGAGAATTATTGTTCAACATGAGCGTTTGCGCCATCATACGGTAGGCCCGGGCACGCGTGGACGCGTTCGCAAATCTACCGATCATCGGGGTCACCCCAATTTCCAAACCGCCCCTCTTATTACGAGTCAAAATATTATTCCCTCTATACTGAACCGTTATATCAAGATTCTGCACCCGCGGCTCTTGCTGTGCAACATCTTCACCGCTGCTTGGCATCAAGAACTGGCGGCTCAAATTAGCCACCTTTTTGGTTTTGGCCATCTTCTTTAAAGCGTCACCCTGGCTCTTCTCTATTGTGCCTTCACTAACAGCCCGGTCAATTCCTGCCTGATAATTTTGCGCAAAGGTTACTTCGGTTCCCTGATCCCCTGTTTTTTCAAAGATGTCTTCCAAGTCACCCATCGATTTCTCGCCCAGCAAAGCGACAACCGCTTGTCTGCTGACAGGCTGCAACACGCCTGTCTGATATTTGCGCACTTCCGTGCTCTTCAGGGCTGACAGGAGGTCTTGCTCCGTGGCAACCGGCATGACGCCAAAACCTTCCACGTTCATCGTATAAGCATCCTGGGCTTTCAAAGTCCAGGAATCTTTCTGGAAGCCTGTTGTGGAGGCATACGCCAACTTAAACGTATCAGCTCTCGCCCCTTTTGTCAGGGTCATCGTCTCGCTCTTATTTCCGGTGGGAATCGTTATGCTTCCACCTTCTTTATTCAGCGTTGCCGCCCAATCCTGATCAAGCTCAATTTTAGACGTCACGATTCCCGTGCTGTCAGTATAAACAGCATAAAGCTTCTTGCTGTCCTCCGCGGGAGTAAACAAGGAGAAAGACAAACCGGGAATCGTCCAGACCTTACCGCCTTTTGTGTCTATTGTCTGCGTCCCGATTCCAGCTTCTAATACCTCTATATTAAAACCTTCCCGGATTATATCAAAAGATCCCTGCCCACCCAGATTCTGGGTCCATGACCCTATTTGAGATAAGGCGACGCTTTCGACTCCTGTCCCTACCAAATTTCCACCCAACACATTGGCATCCGCGACCGGCATAAAACCTGTGTTTGCCATGGCGGTATTACCGCTGGCGATCTCGGCAGCACGGCTGGAGATCATCTGCGCTATTTTTTGTCCCTTCATCTGTCCGGCCCGGTCTACAGAGCCGGCTTTTTCAGCCATCGCTAAAATTTCCGTGGTCTGGGCAGATGTCAAATTATTGTTCTGCACTACTAGGCCTCGGATATTCCTAGCTTCAAAAGCTTCCTGCCTCGCGATTGCTTTAAGCAATATCCGCTCTGTTTTCGCATTGCCTTTAGCGGTTATTGCCGCTTGCTTAACAGTGTCTCCCTTGGCTTTAGAAAGTTCCAGCGCCGTTTGGGCCTGAACAGCTTTAAGCTCTATTCTCAAATCGGTCGTAAGCCCGGTGTTTGCCATATCAAAAACACCCATACTCAATATGTCGGCATCCACTATCAAACGACCACTGACGTTCCATGGCATACTCGCACGGCCGATAAACTGAAGCAAAGCAGCCTCGCTTCTGATATCTGTATAAACCGGGATCGCATTGACGCCTGCGTTAGCCAAATCTTTGGAGAGAGGCATTAAGTTGGACCCGGACAACTCACCAGCAACGATGACAAGAAAAACCTTGTTTTTGTCTTTTGTCATGCCCTTGACTCTCTCAGTAACATCTCTTATAACCTGGTCACGGGAGGACTTTTCGACACCATACCCAACACCGATAATCTCAACCCCGGGCATATTTTCAAATGTTTTTCTTATCATGGCCGCCTCGGGGTCCCCGGACGGAGACACTAAAACAACCCTGGACCCGGAACGGTCCTGGCCATTAATTTTTACCCGGCCTGTCGCGACATCAACCACATATTGAATTTTTTGTTTTAAGGCGCTGACAACCCCTTCTGTCTTTCC
>JBAZGB010000179.1:0-2647 GCA_041653135.1 Eubacteriales bacterium
AGATATCCATCGGTGTACGTTTAGATGTGTAATTAGAATCGTACGGATTGCCTTCGGAAGCATCATGTTCGCCTAGGTTGCCAAGATTTTCAAGACTAATTATTTCTTTTAGCTTTTTCAAACGTTCTCTCCATTTCATTTACGTTCCTCCTTACTAACTTAAGCTAAAATATATCACCGCCGAATTGGAAAGTCAAATGTTTTTTCGTGTGCGTTTCAACAGGGGGGATGAATAAAACGGCGTTTTGTGTAAAGCAAATGTTTGTGTAGACACAACTGATAAAAATGTAATACGGGTGAATTTAGAAAAATAATTTTTGTAAAATAAATTTGTAGAGAAAACAATCTTGTAAAAAACGTGTACGGGTGAATTATGAGAAAATTTTATGAGGGTACCTAAGTGATAAATAAAGTGGGTTTCGAAAACGTTTCGAGCCCACCGGGTCAATAAACGATTAATTTAAAAAGGAGAACGATAATGTATCAATTCAACGATTACGACGGGACAATGGATAGCAATATGTACAATATGTTCTTAGAGATTCTAGGGACATATAGAGACAATAAACTAAGCGTAGGTGCGTTTACGTATCTTACAATGGCATGCTACAGTGCCAATCTGCCTATGCTATTGAACTACAGCATAGCTATTAAGCTAGGCGAGATCTAACACTATACATGTAGTATAAGGGTGTGTGCTATATGCACATGCCCTTTTTTTATTGGTGAATATGACTCTTACTTATAATGGGTAAGTATGGGTCACAATAAAATCTTTCCACCGTTTTACGGCAGGAGGTTCCTATGTTAGAGTTTAGAAGCAATGGGCAACAGTATGTCAATCCGTTCGAACAAACAATCAAAGAGGAGAGAAAACAAATGAAAAGAACAATAATCGACCCTATTAGCAAGGAAGCGATCGTGCTCGTAACAGAGCAGATCATCAAAGAGAAAACTTATCGCGAAGTAAAGATGGAGACGCTTACGGCAATGGAGTTTGCGTTTGCCGGTCTTAAGAGTAAGGAGCTGGCTGCGTTCGAACTGTTCGGTGAAATAGCCGAAGAGACTGACGAAACAGATACCCAATACGATATCGAACAACTCCTCTCCGACGAGGAAAGAGCACGCACATATCCGTGTAATGAAAACATAAAGTATCGCGTTTCAAGACTAATGATAATTATCAAGGACATGTATAAAGAACTTGGTAGCAATTGCTTTAGCTCCATCGTAGCTATCATAAACAGTGAAATGATCGAGCACACCAAAGAAAAATTAGGCATAGCCATTAATATTAAATGTAAATGTGACGACAATGGCATACCAATAGTGCAAAATGAGCAACTAGTTTACACTCCCAAGTTAATTGAAGAGTTCTTCAATGACATAGAAAACATCTATGAAGATATCAAGAGCACAGAGATCTATGCGTCTAGCATCGATAAGATTAAGGAAAAGTCCCACACACAAGAGGATAGAGCTCTGATCGCATGGATACTTAAACAAGAAGAGTTCTTCCTCGTGACAGCGGTTATGGCATTAGAAGACAAAGACGGGGACTATAAGCGTGATAAAGATAATAACTTTATCTTCAACAACAAGATAGCTAAACGTGAATTTATCACATTGCTCGGTAACGATATGATAGACTTTGAGTCTAATGATGGGGTATTCGATTTCATGAATTACCTCATCCCGGGCGCAGTTGGATACTATGCTGAGCCAATTACCAAAGAGACACTATATGATGTGATATGGGCAAAGTTCCCATACATCCTTAACCAGCTCGAATATGAGCAGGAAGAGTTTGTATTCGACGATAGCGCCATATACGACGAAGTACTGGTTGCTGAGAATATGAGCGAAGACATCTGGGTAAGTAGCGAAATTAACCACAAAAGGTTAATCCGCGAAACCACTGATCGTAGCTATAAGTGGACGTTCGTTACGCTCAACGATATGATAGACACATTTGCTACCCTATTCGCAAGTCTTCTCTATAAAGAAGATGTAGACAGATCTCAGGACGGTAAATGCAGCGAATTAACAGCAGAAGTTATTAATGTGCTTGTCGAGAATATTGTCAAGCGTCAGGACCTCTGGAGCACGATGAAGGAATATATGAGTGTAGAGCGAAATTATAAGTTCGCACAATGCTTCAAGGCTCCATTGCCTAGACTCGATAAGAAGTCTAAGGGAATAGAACTGTGGAATGAGCATCTCATGCCATGGGCGTTAATAGAGACAGAGGACTTTGTTCCTATAAAACACAAGTACGAGTACAACATCCCACGGACAAGTCGCTTCTACTATGTGAATAACCTTCTTAACAATCAGTTCAATCAGGTCACTGATGGCCTGTTGGACTTTCTGAATCTGGTATACCCAGCAACCCTCCCGCAAACTGTAGAAGAAACCAAACCCAGCATCAACCTGAACGAATTCCCTCCTATCAACAGCAGAGTTGCAATTCCTGAGTTGGGAGATGGAGTAGTAGTAGAGCAAGACCACGTGAATAGGACATTTACGATCCATCACGTAGACACGCATAAGGAACACAAAATCAAATTGGATGTGTTCGTGCAAAACACTGGATGGACAATGGAGAAGAAAATGGCAGCAGTTCAGCCTGTTAAACCAAAGACAG
>JBAZGB010000180.1:0-2612 GCA_041653135.1 Eubacteriales bacterium
CCTCATGCCCTTTATCACGAAAGGCTTTACAGACTACCTGGCTAAACTCACAAGCTATTAAAATTTTTATCTCTCTGCCTCTTTGCTTACAGGCTTAAGTAGTTCTGGATTCTCATAGATATTGCCAACAACTTCTGGTTTAATAAAATCAGGCATACCAAATATAATATCTTCCCAGTAAAATTGAGCATGAGCATCATCCCACTTCATAACGCAAATAGCTTTTAACTCTTGTGGGTTGTTACCGCAATAATATTTTCCTATCCAAATATCCCCTTCGTAAATCTCTTTGCCGTTCTTGTCCTTGAGCCCTATGTATTGCATTATGGGAAACCGAACACCATCTACAGCAAAACGCAAATCACTTTCATTGGAATATTCAGTGCGTAAAGAATTGATTTGAAACATATTGCGACCTATCGCATCCCATGCTCTGAATTTAATCTCTCTCATCGTTACTTCTCTCCTGTAAGTTCAATGTGTACCTTAACTGCAACCGGTAAACGCCAACCAAAAGGTTCTTCTCGTAAGTCCTTTCGTGTTTTGATATACCCGTACTTTTCTTCAATCCACTCTCTACATTCCTGCCGTGTTCTGAATAATTCGGGTATACACCTGCTGTCATATACTAAGTGCTTGGTTTCGCCGTCTTTATTCTTCGCTCGCCATTCAGCAGCCCATAAATTCATCATTTTAATTCCTTCTCAAACTCAGCCATACATTCCTTGAACTGCTCAAATGTTTTGCACTCATTCAATCGCTCAAAGATATGACGGGCTTGGGTAAGCATCCGTTCTACTAAACTCATTTCTTTACTCCTTTCTTGTAGGGGGAGAAGCAGGACTCGGTTTGTCCTTGCTGTTCCTGCACCGCTTTGCCGTAAACAGTGAGTTAGATAGCTAAGCTGTTTCCCGATTTCCACATCCCGCTTCTCCCTTTCGCTCCCCTTGAGTCTAGAACTGTCGCTTCAACAGTCGCCTTTACTAGACAGCCATGTGCGTTTGACCGCCTTGATTATAAGGCTCAAGAGGCTTGTTCTAGCTGGCTCGATGTAGCTTCGCCCCGTTACTACCGATGTGCCTTTGTATCGGATGCAACCAGCATTTAGTTTTTAATGTGCCAAAACTTCTAATTTACGATTGTGCTTACGAATCTGATTATTCCAAGTTCGTTCTGTTAATTCCTTCGTAGATAAATGTTGCTTACATCGTGCGCTTGCAATTTTAGGCGTTAAATGATGCTCCATACGCCGCCGATGATTTGTAATAATCCGCTTTGGTTTTCGCCACAACATTTTTAATCTCCTATCTTTTTACTTTTAATATGCTGCCGGATTTTTATAGTTCAATTCAGCAAGTCCAGCAAGCCGTTTCTCCAGACAGTCATCGCATAACCCGCCGTGAGATATTCCAGTAGCTCCGCCTTCGCTTGGTACTACGTGAGTCAGTTTGTCGCAATCCATACAACGTATTTCTAGCGTTTTACACATTTTCAGCCTCACTTCTTGCGCATTTCAAGTTCCAATATATCTAAGTCAAGTTGTTTTTCAACCACTCTAATGGTATTTCGCATATCTTCTATCGTGACCTGTGACCATAACTGACGCATATCTGATACAGTATGTTGTAAGTCAATGGCAATCGGGATTAACCAAATTGTAGCTATAATAACTGCGACTCCTGCCGTAATCCAAACTGCCTGTGTAATTTGTTTCAGTTTATCCATTTTCAGCCTCACTTTTTATTTGGTTTAGGCGCAGGCTCAACTAATTTTCTTTCGTATGACATACAATGACCATGCGAGCTAACAGTTATATCGCCGCCGCCATAATCGTACCCATGTCCTTTGCGGCAAATTCCCGTTATGATAGGTGGTTGACCAAACGCTAACCCCAAATGACCACGTTCTGTATTTTCATTAAATTTGCATTTTGCATTTTGGCAAGTAATAACTCCCATATTACACTCCTATTTTTTAGGTTTAGGCACAGCCTTCAAAATTGGGATTTCTACCGCCACTTTCTGCACAATCTCTTTAGGTTTCCGCCCGTTTCTTTTGGGTAAGTCCCAATAAGCACTCCCACAATTCGGGCAGAGTCTAGGTTTTTCCGATTTTCTTACCGTCCATTCATGGTTACACCTGAGACACTTGCATTGAGTTCCAGCTACATAATTACTATTCATACCTCTATATTATACTCCTCTACTATGGTTTGTCAAGTCCTTTATTTTATAAAATAAATTGCATTTTGTCAATAGCATCGCTATTTATTTTCTAAGTCCATCGGTAACGTATTCGCCGTTTCCTTTGGTGTCTCAACCTCAAGATTCATTACAGTCTGAGAGCATCGTTTGGCGGCAATTTCACAATACTTCTCTTCTATCTCTATCCCGATACACTTACGCCCTAACTTCTTGGCACAGTAGGCGGTTGTACCAGAGCCGAGAAAGGGGTCTAGAATAAGAGCGTTTGGCTCTGAGTAACTTGCAATTAGTTTTGCTACTAACTTTATGGGCTTTTGTGTTGGATGCCACCGCCACGATTCCTTGCCCAACAATCCGTTATACTCACAAGTTATTTTAGAAATAGATTTACGGGTAGAATTTGTCCAG
>JBAZGB010000181.1:0-2602 GCA_041653135.1 Eubacteriales bacterium
GACCGTAACTTGG
Organism: Eubacteriales bacterium; assembly: GCA_041653135.1. GTDB lineage: Bacteria > Bacillota > Desulfotomaculia > Desulfotomaculales > Nap2-2B > 46-80. Next base: position 14 of record JBAZGB010000181.1, read on the forward strand.
TAATATAGTCAGCGAATTCTTCTTTAGTGCTTTCAAGCGAACCCATTTGTCTGACTGTATGGTTATGCAATTCATCAAGTAACATTTCTTTTGTTGTCGTTTGTACTGGTCTAGTCTTTGCCAAATCAGGATAATCCTTCAAAACTTCAGGTGGGACAGGTTTACCGTCAGATATAGCTCTTGCAATTTCATTCATCCTAGCTACATCAAGAAGTTCGGATTTCATTTCTACTTCCGCATTAATTAATTCAGTCCGCGCCTGCCTTTTTTCCGCAGCCGTACCATATTTCTCCACAAGCTCCATTTTCCTTTGTGCTTTAGCTACATTCTGAACTCTTTGGTTATGTAGAGTTTTAAATTCATCTCTAGTCATTTGCCACGGCTGCTTTTCCGCAGTTTCAGCTTTAGATACAGTTAATTCTTCAACTTGCATTGCTTCATTCTTGATTTGCGCGTTATTATAGTTGTTTATCGCTACCCTGAACTCATCTACGCTGGAATAGCCGTACAATTTTGATAATACTTTTAAGGCTTCCCCGGATTTAACTTTCAGCATATCGCTGGTAAGTTGTGATAATTTAGCGTCCTCCCCTGTCAGTTCTTTATAAACACTGGCGGGAATATCCTCATATAATCCGTTGCCCCACTTCGCTTTCTCAATCACAACCGCCAATTTCTTACTCTCGTCAGTATTAAGTACGGCGGTTATTTGTTCTTGCTCTTTAACCGGCAATGTAGTTGTGGGTTTAGCAACCTGTACATCCTGAATAACATCATTGAAAACTTTAGCCGCTTCGTTACTCTCTTTAGATAGTTCGTTTATGGCCTGCATAACGGCTAAATCCTCTGAAAGTCCTTGCTTACGGGCTTGTTCTTGCAGTTCGGCAAAGCGCTGTTGGTCTTTGGGCGATAATTTAACTCTTGATTTATCATTTACGGATGAGATAATATCACCGGAAATACCCATGATACCACCCATTAACCCGCCGACCATCATTACCGATTTCATTTGGTCATCCCATTTTATTTCTTGACCAGAAGCCTGGCGTTGGATGATGTCCTGATAAACTTCCTCGCCGCCCTCTGTCAACCCTACAACAATTGTTTTGCCAGCTACTTTTACTGTTTGGAACAATTTACTGTCGGCAATAATCTTATTAAATCCTTTTGGAAGTGGGGCTAGAGCGGTTGCCATCTGTAACGCATCCCACCCTGAGAGTGCCATGTTCTTTTTGAAGATATCTAATGCTTTTTTATCGGCTTCCGCTTTGCCATATTGCGCAACCAGATTCTCATACGAGCTGCCAACCTCCATCAGACTTTCAACGGGACGCGATAAGGCCACTGAACCCAAAGAAGAAAAAGCCCATATCCCTATTTTCCCCAAACCTAAAGCACCTGCGACAACCTCACCGCCTAAAGCACCGGCAATAGCTAGAGGAATGAAGGCCAGACTTGAGGGCAAAGTCCTGACCATCTGCTCACCGATACTCTGTGTGTCAGAAACTAAAAGTTGCGCTGACTGACCCCATCGCTCCAAGTCATTAGCTGTTGTTCCCTCTACTCCTGGCACCAGCCAAAGATTCTCAAGTCCCATCCATTTAAGACCACCGGCTACTGAAGTTGCCAAGTCACCGAAGCCCGCCCCGAACTGGTTTATATATTGGTCAAGCCATGATTCACCTATACTATTATCTCCGGTACGCCAACGCATATACTGGGTAAGTTGCGCCCCGATGGGTATACCCTTTTCCTTTTCATACCATTCGGAAACGGCTTTTTCTGTAGGTTCCGTTATCCAAAATTTGGCAACAGCCTCATTGGAAAACATCTGGTAATTATCCATTTCCTGGGCGGTAAGTTCTTCAGCTATATCGGCAGGATAGTCCTTGGCATATTTTTCATAGAGTGAATCTCGTGTTATACCTTGCGGCAGATGGGTAAAATAGGCGTCTTCAATTACACGGCGGCGATCAGTTTCAACGTCACTAAAATATTTATTGATAAAGTCCTCTGTCGCCGCATCTCCATAGAGTTCTTTAACAAGGACTTCCGTTTGTTCGTTGCGTCCCTCACTGACAAAGGCCAGCCTCAATTTTTCAGGGTTAGCGGTCCCGAGCTCGTAAATATCATCAAGAGACTGCTGGGAAATAGCGTAAGAGCCAATGGTGAGTTCGCTTAACGGTGTTACAGTTTCACCGAATAACTGTTTGATATCCCTTTCGGTTGCCATCGGCATTATATCCTTAACCAATGCCTCGGTGTCGGGGTTGCGCCCGATGCTTAATAATGTCTCCCTGAAACCCGCTTGCGTGGCTTCATCTGTATAAAGAGTGGTGATATAATTCGTGACCGCGCCGTACTTCTTGTCCTCTGGTATATCCGCGAAGCCGGTGAAAACCTTCGATACTAGGTCAACTAGTTCCTGCTTTTTCGTCTGCTGCCAAGTATCTACAAGCCCGTTAAATTCCTCATCGGTAGGGCGTTCCGCCATAGCGTTCCACTCATCTACGAATGTTTTATCAAAATTGCCCCTGTCGAACTCTCCCTCAAGGAACTTCACACGTTCTTTCTGGCGATATAATTCTT
>JBAZGB010000182.1:0-2597 GCA_041653135.1 Eubacteriales bacterium
GATATCATCCGAAATAGTTTTAGTTTGAATACCTATTTTTATTTGAATGGTATTCAATTTTTATAAATATGTCAAGTTTTTTTTGATGATCCATCCGTGATTATTGTCAGCCTTGCGAAGCCACTCATTCGTCGTTTATTCCCCAGGTTACTTTACATCCCAAAATTACGTTCTTTCAGGTTATTTGCCGAACCGTTATATCTTTGACCAGTAATCCACAAACACAACAGTGGACAAGAAAATTCCCAGGGGGACATTGACAAGAACCCCAACGGAAAATGCCCAGAAGGGTCTCATACCGAAGGTAAGCATTTCAGCAAAGCGGGTGGAAAGACCAATGCAGAGGAAGCAGAGCACAAAACACCATGTCCGGAGATTTTTGATAGGCCCTATGACTGCCTTGCTGAATACACTGTCAAACCAGTTCGTTTGAGCAGAAAGTTGCTTTAATGCCTTGGCCTGATCCGGGTTGGTTGCCACGCTGGTTAAGGCTTTCAGGTCTTCGTCAGTCATGGTGCCCTTAAAGCTCATGGTTTTCCCGGCAGAGTCGATCGTCAGACGGTCGGCAAATTGCGGTGGTACCTGGTATTGGGAAAAATCAGCCTTATATTTCTTGTCTTCCCAGTTGGCTTTTCCGGCATAATTCGCCGGTACCATGGTGCCAACAATGCTCACAATAATAGAACCTGCTAAAAATCCAATGACAAACTTGGGGAATCTATCCCAGATGATGCGGGGACCGACGGCGGTCTTCTTCTCTCCCTCTTCACCCTTCTCCCAGAACGTGACGGCAACAATAGCCAGAATAAGGCACCAGATGCCGATCCAGATATCCCGGCCGATAACTTTCATCAGAGTAAAGGCCTGAATAGGCGCATCTCCGAAACGGGTGCCCAGTTCTGCGACTACAGCAAAACCGGCAGCATCGGCAAACTCGGAGGTGCCGACGATGGCGCCGGCAACACCGGGAGGCACCGTATCCGGAACAAGTTGCTTCAGAGCTAAGGTGAGGCAGAATATCATGATGATGGCCCAGACGGTGACCACGGCAATGGAGATGGAAACATGTTCATTCTTGGCCTTAACTGCACCGCCGACGGCAATGGATGCTGAAACGCCGCAAATGGCACCGCCTGCTCCTAATACCGCTCCAAACTGTGGTTCAAGTTTGAAAATTCTGGTGGCGGCTAAGTAAATGGTAAGCCAGGTGACCACGGAAACAATGCTCGCCTGAAGCAGGGCAATGGGACCGGCTTTGACGATAATGGTAAAAGGCAGGGTAGCTCCCAGCAGGACGATACCGGTTTTGACATAATATTCCGTGCGTAGCGACGTTTTCATCCATGCAGGTATTTTAATGACATTAGAGATAAGCAGTCCGACAAGCAAGGCTAGCAGAGGTGCTTCTATGTTATAATCCTGCATGAATTTCGTTCCGGCCACATAAAAAATGACCAGTGCACCGACAAACAGGATGATGAAGCCGGGAATAAATTCTTTTAATTTATGTCCCATAAGCCACATAGAGAAGCAGAACACTGCACCGAGGATTAAAAAGATGGTAAGATACCCGCCGGCATTCTTTGCCAAGTCTGCCATGATGGCGGCAAAACCGGTTATTTTACTCGGTAGAACAGCCCAGCTCTTGATGGATGTGCCCATCCACAAAGCAATGATGGCAACAAGAACAAGACCAAGGCCCAGCCAGACCGACCACCAATCTTCCGTTTTCCAAAGTTTCTCAAACTTCATTGCCGTTACTCCTTTCTAGAGCATATTAATGATGTCTTAAAAGAGTGGGATTCAATCCCAGGTTAAAAGTTGTGAAACATGATAGGAACGTTAACCGATAAATAACGCCAACATGGAAAGAATTACAGAGCAGGAAAAGGAATACTTTCAGTATTCTATAAATCGAAGTGATTATATTATATAAGAGCCTATTTGAAAAAACAAGCGGATTTATTTTAACGTTCATGAACGCCTTGACATATAAAACCGCATTTTTTATACTTTGAATAGTAAAAGAGAGTTCTGATCCTTATCAATCCGCCCTGGAAACGTTGATTCCAGTAAAGAGTGACCCTATGATCTATAAAGGCATCATCTGGTTTGTCCTCTATATACTCCTGGCGATAGGATTCACTGTTTGGTTCTTTCAGTTCTTTCCCACTGCATCACCCGGAGATGCTCTCCCGGAAGCATCATTCCGGATCAAGAAAGCGCTTATCGGCGGATTTGTGGTAGCAATCCCGGCCTGGTTAGTGCTCTGCCAGCTCAGCGGTGTCTGGTTGCGCGTGCAGGAGCGTCAACAGTTGGTCCAGGCATCGAAAGGTCATTTTCTCGCCGACGGCGAGAGAGGCGTATTCTATGGTCAGATCCATCGCGACGGTCCGCCATTGACGGCGCCGCTCAGCAAGAGGGACTGCCTTCTGTACCGGTATGCTGTTACACATACTGAAAGCCGGTCCTCACGACTGAAATCCACCGATGCTTCGAACGATTCCACAATCTATGATGCAGAAGGCTTTGCCCTTACCCCGTCAACGATCCACACGGCCAGCGGGTCCCTGAAACTTCTGACGCCGGTTACACCA
>JBAZGB010000183.1:0-2584 GCA_041653135.1 Eubacteriales bacterium
AAGGATTTTCTTGCACAAAAGTCAATCTTGGGCTATTGTAGGCGGATAAAAAGAAAGAGGATTACGTGACGACAAGGAAAAACAGAAAAGAAAATTTGAGGATGGAGAGAAAAGCGCATAACTATGGAAAGGCGAACGTTCTGCTCATCCGCTGTCAGAAATCTAGTGCGTCAATTTTAACTCTGCTATGATTGCTTTGAGCTTGCATTTCTCTCAAAGCCTTTTGCCCTGTATTCAATTTTATGGTAATGAATTAAGCCTTGAGTATCAACATAGCCAAGCGTTATATCAGCCATTTTCATTTCGCAGTCTAAAGTTCCCGCGTCAAAACTTTTTAACTGATTTCGCAATTCCTCAACCCAATCATTAACTTTCATATTCATACCCCCAAGCACTTAAAGTTAGCGGCGGGCGGTGGCCTAAGAGGCGACTTTTTCAACTTCCCTCTCGAAGGCTACCGCACGCCCGTCCCAATCAAAATCCACCAAACCACCAAAAATAAAAACCCCCTAAAGCAGGGCGGGGCGGTTTTAGTTAAATTAAGCCTATCTCCCGGCTGGCAATTGTAAGCGTCCTTTCTCTTCAGGGTAATTCTTGACGTATTTTGCTATTTTTTCGCAGGAAGAACATATATCAGCTCCGTTGCAAACTTCGCAGAACGGAAGCACTCCCCGGATATCCAGACCTGCTGTTTGCTTGCATGTTTTACACTTAAAAGTCTCGCAAGCCTGACAAGCCAGATAAGGCATACCTATGTGGGGACAATTTTCGCAATCCGCGGTTTCACAGATTTCGCAGGGATTCTCCTCTTCTTCAAATGCCGAAGCGGTTTCAGGCAAGAACTCCCTTGTTCTCTCATTTATCTTTGAAAGATCTATTTCCGGCAGCTCAACCAGCTGGAGCCGTATTTTTACATAGCCAAAGCCGTTACAGGGGAGTTTTACCCTTTTTGTAGCAATACTGCCTTTTGCATTAGCGATTACAATGCTGTAAGTATAGAGATTCCTGGCATGGGCATCGTCTTGCGATGAATGGAACGCTCCCATATCGTGGTGGGAGTGGATTATTCCGTCGCCTCCCAATTCCTCTTTGAATTCGCAATCAACCGAACCTACCTCCTGTTTCGGGATTTTAAAGCTGGTAATGGTATTATCTTTAACCCAAAACACAGCGCCCCATTCCTTATCGTCCATTCGTTGGGAGATAAACAGCCACTGACTCCAGATACTCCAGGGAATCTTTAGAGTTTCTTTGTGGTCGTTGTCGCTGCAAAAACCACACTCACCGTAGTTTTTTATTTTTACATCTAAGATATTGCTTCTCTTAACAGAATTCTCTTCTAAAGTAAACATCTTATTTTCCTCCTTTTGCTTTTGCCCATTTTCTAATGGCTTCTAACAGCTTTGGATCAGTAATTTCTCCTGCCTCAATCTCTCCGATTATCCGGTCATACTCCTCGTTCTTTGCTTTTTCTTTTATATCTTCTATATCGTCATCGCTGTAATGCTCCTCGCAATCAGGGCAGTATCCGTAATCGGAACCATCGGGGTCAATCCGGTTACAGTCTTCGCAGTATCCGTAACCATCCGGCATATGGTCTTCGATGTTATCAAGAATGTTATCCTCTCCTTCGAGTCTTGCATCGTCTAATATTTTCCGGCAGATGTAAGAAGAATGTTGTATATGGAGCTTTCCTAAGTCATCCATAAGACAGAGTTCCTTGTAAGTGCGGGAGGCAACGCCGGCTGCCGCAGCAAATACCGCAGGGATCACCCAGGAAGGGGTAACTGTATAACCCCGCTCATCATCTGCGTCTTTTAAGGAAAGCGGGAATGTCTTTGAGACATTCAGGATTGTGCCGTCATAGCCGATTCTCTGGTAGGCAAGCTCGTTCTTTTTGCAGTAAGCACAGATAATCTGCTGGCTTTTTAAGCTGTCCGTGCAGCAGAATATGTCTCCTCTTAAAATTTGGCAGTCTATGGGCTTTTCAATACGCATATCCTGGATTTCAATCCTTATTTCTTTCCTTATGCCAGATATGAGTTCTTTTAGGGCTTCTGCCTTCTTCTTGCCTACAGAGCCTTCCTGTAAAAGCAGCCTGTTCAAGTTGGATACCTCAACTATGTCGGAATCAAGTAAGATTAATTCTTTGACTCCTGACATGGCCAAAAGAAGAGCTGTCCAGAAGCCCGTTCCGCCACAGCCTACCACTGAGGCGACTTCGGGTATTTCTAGGCCTTCTATTAATCTCTGTCGTTCATAAATAGCTTCTTGTGGCATAGTTTTATCCTCCTTCAAATAATCGGCTCAATCAGATTTTGATTAAGCAGTTTTTCAAACTTTTTCTTTGCGTCTTCCTCTTTGTTTGAAAGTATTGTTTTAAGGCCTGAGAAACTTTCCGGCAGGATTACGGTCCCTAAGGATTCAAGGTTGATTACCCGGAATGATTTAACTATCTTTAAGCAGGCTTCTTTTAAAAGCCCTAAAGATTCTGGGTTAAGGTATTGGATTTCACCGGTACAGATGGTATGCCCCTTATCGCTCATACCCAAATAGTGAAATCCTATCTCCGGCTCTGAGACAA
>JBAZGB010000184.1:0-2561 GCA_041653135.1 Eubacteriales bacterium
CGGTTATTGGCGATGTTGCGTCGTGAGAGGAAGCGTCGTCGTAAGCGCGGCGCTAAGGGAACGATTTCAAAAGAACTTGAGGACATGCTCAGCATTGAGGAGCGTCCGGCAGAGGTGGCAGACAGGATTGTTCCTGGTCATTGGGAAGGTGATTTATTGATTGGTCGGAATCGACAGTCAGCGCTTGGCTCTTTGGTGGAGCGGAAGACGCGTTTTGTGATTTTGGCGCCGTTGCGCAACAAGACGGCGCAGGAGGTCAGGAAGGCCTTTGCCCGGGAAATGAAGTCGTTGCCGGCCCAGTTGAAGCGTTCGCTGACGTATGATCAGGGGCGAGAGATGGCTGAGCACAAGCTATTCACCCGCGATACCAGTATGCAGGTATATTTTGCGCACCCGGCCAGTCCTTGGGAACGGGGAACGAACGAAAACACGAATGGCTTGATCCGGCAGTTCTTTCCCAAAGGAACAGATTTTAATAAAGTTAGCCGCCACGAGATCAAAAAAGTCCAGAATATGTTAAATGGGAGACCAAGAAAAATCTTGAATTGGGAAAAACCTTGTGATGTATACAAACAAGTGTTGCGCTAAAAGGTTGAGAGTGCCTTTGTTTTAAAAAAACGTTTTATCAAGTATTAAGAGAATATTTTTAATCAAGCATATTTGGCACCAGGCCTTGAAAAGAAACTTTCTTTTCAAGGCCTGCCCCAAATTAATTTAGTTTATCGCTGCATGATGAGCAATGAAGTGGTATAGTCATAGCGGACACCTCGAAAAGCGTGATATAGAGACTAAACGATTTGAGGTGAGAGATGACAATAGAGAGAAAGAGTTATTCAAAGCAATTCAAAATTGACGCCGTGAAACTCGTGACCGATCAAGGCTACAAGATCTCAGAAGCCGCGAGAAATCTTGATATTCACCCGAATATTCTGCGGAAATGGCGAGACCAGTTAAATGGCGACAGCGATCAGGCATTCCCCGGCAAAGGGCATATGACACTGGAAAAAGAGGAACTGTACCGGTTGCGAAAAGAAAATAAGCGGCTTCGCATGGAGCATGAAATCTTAAAAAAAGCCGCGGCCTTCTTTGCCAAAGAGTCGATGTAATCTATGACTTTATCCGGCAGCAACGGAAGGCCTACCCCGTAACCGTTTTGTGCGAGGTTATGGAAGTCAGCCGGAGTGGATATTATCAATATTTGGGAACAGATCATGCGATGAAAATAGATAAGGATTTTGGATTATTATCAGAAGTTCGGCAGATCCACGGTGAAACCAGGGGCAGCTATGGGTCTCGCAGAACATCCGCAAGACTCCGTTTGCAGGGACATGATGTGGGCCGGTATCGTGCACGCAGCCTGATGAAGAAAGCCGGCGTATCTGTAAAGCACCGCAAGAAGTTCAGAATAACGACGGACAGCAAGCACAATTTGCCCGTGGCTCCTAATCTTCTGGATCGAAATTTTCAGGTGGGACAACCCGATACTGTGTGGTGCAGCGACATAACCTATCTGTGGACCATGGAAGGATGGTTGTATCTGGCGGTGGTCATCGACCTGTACTCGAGAAAAGTTGTCGGTTGGGCGATGAACAAGAACATGAAGGCATCGCTTGCCACGGAAGCTCTTTCGATGGCTTATTGGCGACGGAAGCCGAGAAAGGGGCTGGTTCATCACTCTGACCGTGGCAGCCAATATGCCGGTGGTGATTACCGGAGGCTCTTGGATATTTACGGCATGATCTGCAGTATGAGTCGAAAGGGCGATTGCTGGGATAATGCTGTTGCGGAGAGCTTCTTTCACAGTTTGAAAACCGAATGGACTTTCGGGATGCTTTATCGTAGCCGGAGCGATGCGAGAAGTGATGTGATCCATTACATCGAGATGTTTTATAACAGCCATCGTTTGCATTCGTATTTGGAATACAAAAATCCGAATGACTTTGAAAAGAATTCTATGATGGCAAAAGCAGCTTAACCGGGTGTCCGTTTTTACTTGACCAGATCAATATTGTCTTTGTTTTCAATAATAGATGCGGGATAGGCACCTACACCTATCTCTCTAATGGTGACGGGACATTTAAAAATTACGTCTATCAAAATTTACTTATAGGAGGCGGTATTTACCCTGATTACGAGCTCTACATAGCCGATATCAATGGCGATGGACTTGGAGATATTATAAAAAAATGGGGTGCTCAATGCACAAGTTACATTTCGTTTGGTAACGGTACCTACAGTAGTGATGGCGAAGCTTTTGATTTAGACGGAAGCCGGATGTCTCTTGCCGATTTTAATGGGGATGGACGTGCAGATCTTGCGTCTTCCTTTTGGTTTTATGCGTTCATTTCTTTCTCCAACGGTGACGGTACGTTTAGAGATTCCGTTGAAACGGAGTTTTATCATGATATCAATGGCGGCAGTCGGGGTATAAACATTGCCGATGTCAACGGCGATGGAATTAGTGATCTTATTCAAGAATATAATGGTTTTACCTTTTATGTTCATCGAGCTAACGGCAATTCACCCGATCTCCTTACCACTATCAAAAACGGTCTTGGGGG